>WRNQ01000172.1 GCA_009776565.1 Synergistaceae bacterium
TTCTACTCCCGCCGTGGTTGGANCTCCCGCTATCCCNCCGNTCNNTTNCCANNCAATTATNNACCTACGTCGGGCATCGGGCGCGCAAACNCAACGTAGNGCGAGGGTTCTACTCCCGCTTCTCTATTACCACGCTATTTTAATAATTTCAAGAATATCCTCTCTTTCAAGAATTTTAATGGTCCCAATTGGAGCTGATTTTGCAACATTATCAACTATTTTTTCAATATCGCTTTCCGGTACATTTATCTCCCTGAGAGTTATAGGCGCTCCCCAACTGCGGAACGTGCTTCTAAGCTCGTCGAGTCCCATGATATTTTTTGTAAAACGCGCGAACGGGACGGGATTAAATTGTGAGACATATTCTATCCAAGCCGGCATCATTATTGAAAGCGAATATCCGTGGGAGACGTCATAAAACAAGCTTATGGCGTGCCCAAGCTTATGAGACGAAAAATCTCCCCTGTTCCTTAACCCGCAAGACAGGCCCCCATTATGACACAAAGTAGCTGTCCATGCATATTCAGCGCGCCGTTCGTAATTTCTTGGGTCAACTCTAAGTTCAGGTATGCAGCGCAGCATTGTACGCAAGAAAACATCGTACTGATCCAAAAGCAGTTCCGGGATTTCATTCCCTTCAAAATAACGTTCCATGACGTGCGCCATGATATCAATTCCGCCTGCGACCGTCTGGCGTTCCGGTAAAGTATACTGTAGCTCAGGGTCGATTATTGACAATTTGGGATACAATAAAGGACTTGAGAGGGACTTTTTTTCCTCTGTCTCATAATTACTGATAACAGCAACATCATTCATTTCCGAGGCAGTAGCGGAAGCCGTAAGCACACCCATTACCGGAAGAGTTTTTGTAATAGGCGATTTACCTTTTACCAGATCCCATATATCTCCATTATATTTGGCGCCGGCCGCCACCGCTTTTGCTGTATCGTAAACACTGCCTCCTCCGACTGGCAGTATCACATCAACTGGAGTTACTGCAAGTCTTGCTATAGCGTCTCGTACAAAATCCACGCGCGGATTTGATTTAACCCCCGCCATCTCAATAAATTCAATCCCATTTTTTTTAAGAGACTGCGCGACCTGTTCGTAAGCTCCGCTTTTGTATACCGATTGCCCACCCATGATGAGCAATACTTTTTTAGCTCCTAACCCCGCTGTCTTTTCTCCGATTTTTGGGACTGTACCCTTCCCAAACATTACCATAGTAGGGATAAACCATGTAAAATTATTCATCATTCGTTCCCCGCGTCTTCCCCGGCTCAGCCCGGAAGCGCAACCCCCTTTCTATTTAAGTACAATAGTAAAACTACAGATAAAAGACCTCCGCAAAGGTCAATAACCGGAAAACTTCCCCAAACGCCCCTCACTCCCCAATAATTTGGGAGTATCAATATCGTAGGGATAAGAAATAATAAATGTCTGCTGAGCGTAAGGAATATTGCCAATCTTGCGCGCCCAAGTCCTTGAAGATAGCTATTTGTGACTATAGAAATCCCAACAAAAATAACGCCCGCGTAACTGATTTTCATACCAACCACGGCAATATTTATCAGCTCCAGATTGGATGTAAACATTCTGACCATTACCTCCGCAAAGAAACTTACCACAAACGCACTGAATAAAAAATAGCCGCAGGTTAAAGCCAACGCTGTTTTTAAAGCAGTTTCCACTCTATGGAAAAGCTTTGCGCCAAAATTATAACCGAAAAGCGGTTGAACTGCTTCGCCTATTCCGAGCGCCGGAAGGAATAGCAAAGAATCCCAGCCCATAAATATCCCCAATGCGGAAATAGCCAAATCACCGCCATGCAGCGCAAGCGCTCTGTTAAATAAAAGCATAAAAAATGCGAAGCCAAATTCCAATATAGCCGGAGATAAGCCTAACATAAAAATACGAAGAATAATTGAGTATTCAGGAATAATATTTACATAATAAAACCGCAAATCGCCCGTTTTAAATATAAAAAACGATAACACCCAAATAAAAGCTATTATCTGGGACAACACTGTTGCAATAGCTGCGCCCCGTACGCCCAATTTAAAATATATTATAAATAAGGCGTCTAGTACAATATTACACAACGCGCCGGTGACAAGCGCTCCCATAGCATATTTGGGAAACCCCTGCGCTCTTATATAACCGCTAAATGCAAACCCCAAAATTGAAAACGGGACGCCAAGAACTATTATATTAAAATATTCTTCCGCAACTTTACTGATAGCTCCGCTTCCTCCGCTTACTCTTATGATGGATGGCGCATAGAGAAAACCCGATAGGGTTAAGATAAAAGAAACGACAAAGGCCAAAAATAAACCATTACCGAGAATTTTCTCCGCATGTAGCTTTTTGCGCTCCCCAATTGCTATTGATATCAGCGCGGCGCCTCCTGCGCTCGGCATAATAGACAGTGAAAAGCCAAACAACATATATGGAAAACAAATACTGGTTGCGGCAAGTCCTTCCGGCCCCACGTAATGACCTACAAACACCCGGTCTACTAAGTTATAAAGCGAATGAGCAAGAAACCCAAAAATCGACGGAAGCGCAAACTTGATTATCAGTTTAATGATGGGATCCGTTCCCATGTAGTCAGATTTACTATTTGTCATTTACCGTTCCATTTCACAATGTATTTTTTTAAAAATCCAAGAGGATTATACGTCATCTTGGCTTGTCTTAAGCCTTTAAGCCCCATGTCCTGTTCCCTGTTGACCAAACTGAACTTACCCGAGTTTGCGAGAAATATTTGATTTATTCCTTGATATACGCCCTTGTATGAATCCAAATGAAACCCTTTTTCAAAATGGATTATCACAGTTCCATCCCCAAAATCCTCAGCTACAGTGTAAGCTACAAATTTACCGTCTATNCGGAGCATTCCTCCCAAAATTCCTGGAAATTTGTCCCAATCTGATAAAATCCTTATTGTAGCTGTATCTTCATCCATAGCCCCGTCGGAATTAACGCCGCCACTAATTATCCGACGCTCGTAGAAATCCTTTAACTCATTTAAATTATCAGGATTCATTTCCTCATAAACAGGAGAATACTTCAGAAATTGTTTAAAAAGGTTTTTCTTCTTGTGAAACTTGTTGCCTGAAAGATTTATAAGTTCATCAGCTGAATAAATATATTCCCACTCAGAACGCTCTTCTTTTACTTCGGTCATATCTCCAAGTTTTTCCTGTAAAACTAAAGCCAGTTTTTCCGGGACTCTGTTGAATACCGCTCCTCCAGGGAAGAGATTACTAAGGACATCTTTCCAGTTTACGTCTCCCCAGGCGCCGAGGGGCGCCCACAATTCATAAGGTTTATTTTTTGTCAGCCTTATCCAACACAAATCCTCGTAAAAGGCTGTTTCATAGCATCTTTCATGATTCCACGCCCATAAATTAATAAAAGAATAATCCGCTGCTCTCTCCTCCGAAGCTAACAGGCATTTTGCGTATTCCCCGCGGGAAGAGAGAGCCAAAGGTTTGAAATCAAGCAAAATTAAACACCTCCACAATTGAATAAAGAAACGAACGTGAAATATATACT
>WRNQ01000173.1 GCA_009776565.1 Synergistaceae bacterium
TTCATAGCCACAACCACTGCTATTTAGGACTGTAGGGACGACCGCCCCGGTCGTCCGCAGATGTTTACCACAACCGTCGCCCCGTAGAACCGCAGGGGCGTTTCGCGAAACGCCATTGTTAATAGCTATAACCACTGCTAAACAGTGGTCAACATTGCCCANGTACAAGCGCCGCGTCATGCAATCGCCCCCTTTTCAAAGGGGGTGTCCCGAAGGGACGGGGGTTTGTGTTCATAGCCACAACCATTGCTATTTAGAACTGTAGGGGCGTTTCGCGAAACGCCCTTGTTAATAGCTATAACCACTGCTAAACAGTGGTCAACATTGCCCACGTACAAGCGCCGCGTCATGCAATCGCCCCCTTTTCAAAGGGGGTGTCCCGAAGGGACGGGGGTTTGTGTTCATAGCCACAACCACTGCTATTTAGAACTGTAGGGACGACCGTCCCCGGTCGTTCCGTTAATGCTTCGCGATTCCGACGTAACCGGTTTTTTCGATTAACTCCTGACCCTGAGGCGAAAGCATCCAGTCTATCAGTTCCCGGACATGCGGATTTGGGCTTCCTGCTGTCACAGCGAACATGTCTACCGTGAAAGGATACGTTCCGTTTCGAATGTTCTCTTCGTTCGGGACAATACCGTTCACCGCCAGAAGTTTAACGGGTTCCATCACATCCTGCATTTCATTCATATATTTTTCGCGCCTTTCGTTCGAGTCCGCGTCATTAGATGGAATAAGGTCAATCATTAATTGAAAGTAATCAACTTTATTCTTTCTCGCACCCCAAACATCGCGCATCATCTCCTCGGTAAAAAACCTGAAGGAGTAGCCAATTGATTCTTCCTTGTGTTGGGCAACATCAAGAAGCACTCCCATCATAAATCCTGCTGCACGAACCCATACCTGATTAGGTTGAGGTAATTTCACCCCTTTCATGACCTCTTTTATCATCACAGTCTGGCTGCCGGAGTTTTCAGGACGCTGATACGTTAAAATTTGCCGGTCGTTTCCGCCGACTTCCTGCCAGTTGGCAATTTTTTTAAGATAGATGTCGCGTATTTGTTCGACAGATAAGCCGGAGACGGGGTTCCGGCTGTTGACGAAAAAGACGAAAGCGTCTTTTGCCAGCGGTGTGAAATGAAGTTCAACTCCGGCGTCTTTTGCAGATTGCAGTTGTTCGTCCGACGGCTCGAGTACAAATATAACGTCTGCCTCGCCATCGATGAGCCTTTTGTAGGCTTCCGAAGTTTTGGAGCAAGCCAGATACTGCTTCAATTCCGCTTTATCGCTTACCTCGAAAACCTCGTTTGTAACAACCGCGTAGAGCGGATAAGCCAATGTGGCGCCGTCGAGCCTCGGATAATCGTCTTTTATCCGAAGCGCTGCAGGAGAGTCGAGCTTTGGATAATTGCCTCTTGTTCTGAATGGAGAAATATAATGCGATTGAGGCTGGACTGACTCACTCCAGGGGTGATACAAATCTAAATTAACGTCGCCCTCAACCATAGTTTCACGAAGATAGTAAGCGTATTCCCCCTTTAGCAGTTCATTATCAAGAGCGTAATCAATCGCTCTTTTGCCTTCGCTGTCCCGAACGCTTACATCCGCGCCATTATCGATCAAAAGACGCAATACGCCAATGTTTCTGTTATCTCTGGCGGCTTGTATCAAGGGAGTCATTCCATGTGCGCTCGCAACATTTACATTTGCGCCATTTTCAATCAAAAGCCGTACTACATCAGGGTTTAAGTTGAACGGAGATCCAGCAGCGCTCAGCAAAGGAGTTACTCCTTCCTTGTCAGCATCGTTTACCTTCGAGCCATTTTCAATCAAAAGCCGCAGAACTTCCGGGTTTGAGTTGTATGCAGCAGCTCTCATCAAAGGTGTTTCCCCGTTTCTGTTAGCAACATTTCTTGCGCCCTTTTCAATCAATAATCGCATAACTTCGATATTTGGGTTGTGACTTGCATAATCTANAAGAGTACTTNTATTATTGTCAACGGCGATGACATCCGCGCCATTTTCAATCAAAANCCTTAAGACATCAAGGTTTGAGTTGTATGCAGCAGCTCTCATCAAAGGTGTCATTCCATTTTCGCCAACGNCGTTTACNTCCGCGCCATTNTCAATCAGGAACTTCAAATCTTTGGGGGGGCTATATCCAGCAACGTGTATCAAAGGTGTATTTCCGTCTTTATCAGTAACGTTGACATCCGCGCCTTCTTGTATAAGGCGGGTTATTTCTCTAATATTGGCATAACTCTTATTCACTACTGATAACAGTCTTTCCGTGGCTCTTTTGCGGCTTTCCTCAGAAATCTGAGGCTTCAATTCCTGCCGCGAAACCTGGGGCGCCGGTTCCTGTTGCGAAACCTGAAGCTTCAATTCCTGCTGCTCAACCTGGGACTCCGGTTCCTGCTGCGAAATCTGGGCCTCCGGCGTCTGTCTTGAAACCTGGGGTTCCGATTCCTGCTGAAAATGCTGAGCTTCCAGTTCCTGCCTCATCATGAATACCCCAAAAAGTATCGCAATAATAAGCGCCACAAAAGCAAATCTCTCCCTACGCGTACGCTTATTTTCCGATGGCGCCGAAGCCACTGACGTTATAGACTGCAATTTCTCAGGTTTTTGTCCATTAGAGGACTCAAGACCTGCCTTCGTCGTGTCATCATATAAAATTTCAGGCTGTTTAGCGTTCATCGTCATCACCTCTTTGCGTTGACAAAAAATTAAACAATCTGTGCATTAGCTCCGGACGTTTTTCAATGCTGACATAGTAGGAGTCACCCACTTCCAAGATGAAGCGAGTACGCTAAACGCCGGATAAATTTGTGTAAATCTCTGACAAACTAGTCTTTATACGCTATGACCTCAATTTCGATTGCCGCTCCGGCGGGAAGGGCTGCTGCTTGAACGAAGGATCGCGCAGGGGGATTTTCCGGGAAAAAGGTCGCATATAGTTTGTTCACTTCGGGAAATTCTTTAATATCCATACCGAACACCGTAACTTTTACGATATCCTGAAAACCCAATCCCTGGGACTCAAGAATCGCGCCGATGTTTTTAAAGATTTGCTCGGCCTGCGCTAAAGTTCCTCCTTCAATCATACTACCGGTCTCCGGGACCAAACCAATTTGTCCTGAGAGGTACAGTAAGTTTCCAGCCCATACCGCTTGGCTGTAAGGTCCAATTGCCTTTGGCGCTTTATCCGTATTGACAATTTTCCCGGCGGCAAACGCCGTTCCGCAATTCAGTATCAAAAACATTACGCAAAATATAGCTGTAATTTTCAACATTACATTTTCCTCCAATTTTTAACATACTTTTTATAACATTTTATTAAAATTTTTTAACATTTTATCATAATTGAGTAACTCTATATTGGTTTATAATATTCAGAGAATTACTTTTATGTGATTCCATAATATTCTTTTAAGGAGAGAAGAATGAAGATGAAGAAATTACTCAGAATGATTGCTTTTCTTGCGTTAATCGGGTTATTGGGGGTAATGGGCGGCTGCAATA
>WRNQ01000174.1 GCA_009776565.1 Synergistaceae bacterium
TGTCGGTCTCGCAATAACGCACGCGGGTTTTACATGCTATCAAGACAACACCACCTTCATTTATGCGGGCATCGCTACCCTACCCGCTCTGCCCGGAATGTATCCATCTTTTATCTCACAAATTGGTGCAAGCTTATCGCTCGTTTCGGCAGCAACTTCGCTCAACGTTTTAAAAGAAACTCCGCGCGCGAGGCATGAATCTATAAACCTCTCAAAAACTCCCGAAAGAGCTCCGCCTTCCATTTCCGTATGAATAGTAAGAACGTTCATCCCATCTTGCAGCATATCAAGATAATATTCGTCAAAATTATTTGCGTTTATACCGTCCGCGCCAAGAATNTCNTCAAGCGTTGGAAGAGTTGTCGGAATCTGTAATGTACGAAATGTTTTGCCATTCAAACCTGGTAAGAAAGGTACACTTTCGCGCGTACCCCTCGTATCGCTGCAGAAGTCCAAACCGAACTCATCCTGAACAGCCAGGCTGGCCTCGCTTACCTGCCACCCCGGAGCGCCGCAGCAGCGAGGTTTAAAGCCTGAATACTTTTTGAAAATACCGGCAGCCTTGTTAAAATCTCCGGCAATTTCCTCTTTTGATAATTTTTTGATATTATCCTGCCATTTAACATGGTCCCAGGCATGTATCCCGCAGTCGTGCCCCGACTTTATCGCGCGTTCGAATTGTTCCGGATTGGGATCAACTATCAGGGGCGCCGGTAGNAGNGTGCCATACAACAATGTTTTTATTCCATAAGTCGAAGGCGCTTTGGTACGGAACATTTTACGCAAAAAACCTTTTCGGAAAACGCGCCAGATTGCCTTACCTGAATTATCAGGCCCAAACGAAAATAAAAATGTAACTTTGATATTCCTTGCGTCAAAGATGTCAAGTAACCTCGGCACGCCTTCAAGATAACCCTTCAGGGTGTCTACGTCAACTTTAACTGCAAGGGATATCATCATAAATACGAAGAAACTGTCATACGGACAGCTTCTGAAAACCTGATTTTAGGCGTCCATGCAAGCTTGTTTTTTATATTTTCAATTGAAGGCACGCGATTTTGCATATCATCATAACCATTTCCATAATACTCGTCAGCAGGCTTTATGATAATCTCCGCACTTTCCGCCGCATTCATGAACTTATCGTTTCCGCTTTCCTTCATGGATTTGAGTATTTCGTACGCAAGTTCCTTTATCGACACGTTGTTCCATGGATTGCCAATATTAAAAATCTGCCCGTCCGCATTCCCGTCAACATTCCTTATTATTGCAATAAGCGCGTCTATTCCGTCGCTGATATAAGTGAAGCTGCGCCTCTGAGCGCCGCCGTTTACAAGCGTAATTGACCGGTTATTCAGGATGTCGTAAACCATTTGTGTAATGGAACGCGCGCTTCTTTCTTCAGCGTCTTTAAAAGTATCAAGCCTTGCCCCAATCCAGTTAAACGGGCGGAATATCGTGTACTTCAATCCTTTTTCCTGTCCGTAAGCCACTATTACACGGTCAAGCATTTGCTTACTGCAACTGTATATCCACCTCATCTTACTTATTGGTCCCACCATTAATGCGCTTTCATCCTCGGTGAGGGTTTTATCGGGACTCATCCCATAGACCTCGGAAGTGGACGGGAATATGACCCGTTTTTTATTGTTAACGCACATACGTACTACTTTTAGATTTTGCTCAAAGTCAAGCTCAAATGTCCAAAGAGGCTTGCTGAGATAATAAGCCGGTTTTGCTATTCCAACGAATGGAAGCGTCACGTCGCATTCTTTTACCTGTTCTTCTATCCACTCGTCATCCTTAAAAATATCTCCTAATCTGAAAGAAAAGCGTTCATTGCCCCGGTATTTTTCTAAATTATTGCCCTCAATATCAAAAGCTCTGATATTCCATCCGGTAGTATCCTTTCCTGATAAAATCCTTTCAACAAGATGTGAACCTATGAAGCCATTAGCTCCAAGCAGTAAAATATTCATGTGTTTTCGTTATTCCTCCTGTGTGTAGCACTTACCGCTATAGCATTGTACATTTAATTGTACATTGTAAATTGTTCATTGTAAATTGCAAATTATGTAATGTAAATTGAGAATTTTTCACTGCAAATTGTGCATTGTGCATTGTGAATTGTGAATTGTAAACTCTGCTCAAAGTCATCCATGTCCATGAGCATACGCATCCTGACGCAATGTCGTAAAATGTGAATTGTGCATTGTGAATTGTGCATTGTGAATTGTAAACTCTGCTCAAAGTCATCCATGTCCAACAGCAGAGCCTACGTATCCTGCACAATTTTGTAAAATGTTCATTGTGAATTGTGCATTGTAAATTGTACATTGCTTCTATCATTCCCATTTTTTCCTGATGATATACCTTGGTCTGTGGCGAACTTCCTGATATATCCTCCCTACGTATTCTCCTGCAATGCCCACGCAGGACATCGTTATTCCCATAAGGAAAAAGTTAAGCGTCAGCAGCAGGAAAACTCCTTCAGCTTCCGGACCCACAACAAGACGCCTTACAAGCATAAATATACCAAACAGGAAGCTCATAACTGAAACCAAAATTCCGAGCATCGTCACGACCTGTAATGGAACCAAGGAAAAGCTGGTCATGAGGTCAAAATTCAGCCTTATTAGTTTAAACAAACCATACTTGGAGACTCCAAGCTCGCGTTCATTATGCGACACCGGGATTTCAACCGGATTGCCCGCAAATTTTTGCGCCAAAGCAGGAATAAAAGTGTTCGTCTCTTCGGTCTTTTTCATTATATCCACAATATTTCTTCCGTATCCGCGCAACATACATCCATAATCGTTTATCCGCAGCCCGGTTATCCTGTTGGTGATTTTGTTGACTATTTTTGAGGCAAATTTACGGAAAAAAGTATCGCGCCTTTTTGTCCTCACAGTGCCAACAACATCGTGTCCTGATTTTAACTCCTCAACTATACGCGGAATTTCTTCCGGCGGGTTTTGCAAATCAGCGTCAATTGTTACAACAGCGTCGCCTGTTGAAATATCAAAGCCCGCCATTATTGCGGAGTGCTGTCCAAAGTTGCCGTTAAAATCAATTATCTTTACATTATCCGGATGTTCATTATAAAAACCTGACAAAATGTTTAAAGAATTATCCTTACTTCCATCATTGACAAAAATCAACTCAAACGGAAGCAACAAATTTTCCATCACTGGGAAAAGTCTTTCAAAAAGCTGACGAAGACACTCCTCTTCATTGTATACCGGAATTATTACAGATACTTTCATGATTACACTTCCGGCACAGGCTTGCATATTACAAAACCAATATTGTCTTCAAGTACAGGGCATTTAAAACAATCCAGCCCGCGCGGCGCGTTAAACACTTGCTTGGTCAAAAGGATTACCTCCATGTATTACGATTAATGATGTGTTTTGATTTACATTGAGGTATTATATAATAATCACAAGCAAAAAACTAATTCTATCAACGAAATACTCGTATAAAGAGAGGGGGGGTCGTCCGTTT
>WRNQ01000175.1 GCA_009776565.1 Synergistaceae bacterium
TCTACTGTCTACTGTCTACTGTCTTTTAGCGTTTACCTAACACGGGCGGCAGGTTGCCGCCCCTACAACTGACCACTGATCACTGACCACTGACCACTGTCTTCTGACCACTGATCACTGGCCACTGATCACTGTCTTCTGACAACTGTCGACGCAAATTTTATTTTTTTAATTTCCAATATCCATTTGACAACATCAAGATGATATAATTACTTGGTTTGTGTAACAATATTGAGGAGGTGAAATTTTGGAGACAATTTTTGAATTCTTTAGTTCAAGAAGTTTTTTGGTTTTTTTACAGCAAGTTATAAATGGATTGTCTCTTGGCTCTGTATATGCATTGATAGCCGTAGGATATTCATTGGTATATTCGATTTTATTATTCTCCAATTTTGCGCATGGAGGATTTCTCGTAGTTGGCGGCTACATATGCTACGGAATTGTCAAAGAGCTAGGCTATAGCATTTGGGTAGGAGCAGCGGCGGCAATTGTCGGCGCCGGCATTGTAGCAGTAATAACAGAACGCCTTGCGTATAAACCAATCCGCGAGAGAACTCCATTGACGCTTTACTTGCTCATCGCTTCAATGGGAGTTTCCATAGTCATTGAGAACGCATTTGTCATTTATCCCGGCGGACGTTTCAGAGCTTTGAATGTCGATCCCATGCAATTTCCTCTTTGGATGCAGGAAACTTTTTCACTGCCGCCGGAAATGCCGCTGCAGTCGTTCATTACTATCACTCAGGGGTTAACGATAAGCATTTTTGACATAGTAACATTTCTCGTAGCCATTTTGTTTTTGCTTGTGCTACAGTTATTCCTGCAAAAAACCAAATGGGGGCTTGCAATCCGGGCTGCAGCCTGTGACCTTAGGACTGCGGGGCTTATGGGAGTTAATGTCTCTTTGCTTGTTGGAATTGTTTTCCTTGTAGCCGGAGGACTTGCGGCAGTAGGAGGAGTTTTCCTTGCAATGCGCTACACGCTTTACCCGCAGCTTGGATCAATAACTCTCAAAGCATTTGTAGCGGCAGTCATTGGAGGTCTTGGAAGCCTTCCCGGCGCCGTTGCAGGAAGCTTTATTTTGGGCTTGTCTGAGATGTTGATAGCAGGTCAAAACAGTCAAATGAGAGACTTAGTGGTCTACTCTCTTTTGATAATAACTCTCCTTGTAAGGCCGTCAGGTCTGTTTGGGAAACAAATCAGCGACAAGGTATAAGGAGGTTTTATGCAAAGATGAAAGACTTTATTTCCCTATATCTCCATGACTTATACGAAATGCTCGTAAAAACAGTTTCCCTTGCCGCAATATTTGACGCAGTATTCACTATTATATGTATCGTATTAGGTACTGCGTGTGTTGTTGCCGGATTTTCTCTGATTTATGCCCAAATAATAAAAGATAGATTTTCAACATTACAAAAATCTATCGTAGGAAATGTTCTCTTTATATGCTTTGGATTAACTCTTGCGTTTTACCCTTTAGCCGGTTATACAGAAGGCATTATAACTCTGCTTTGCATAAACGCAATAGCGGCAATGGGAGTATCTTTACTAACAGGATTCACGGGCATATTCTCGCTTGGTCACGCGGCATATTTAGCGCTTGGCGCTTATACCGCCGCTATACTTACGGTCAGACACCACGTACATTGGCTGCCTGCCGTTGTAGCGGGCGGAATTGTAGCGATGATAATTGCATGGGCAATAGGTTATCCAACATTAAAACTTGTGGGTGATTATTACACCATAGTATCTATAGGTTTAGGCGAAGCCATCAAGCTTATTCTTGAGAATGGCGGAAATTTCACGAGGGGCGCCCGCGGATTTCCGGGTATCCCCAACTATACCACGCGCTATATTGCGGTTGGTTTTTTGACTGTTATGGGGCTGTTGATGTTTAACCTGATATTCAGCAAACAGGGAAGAGAATTCAAAGCCGTGCGCGACGATATGATAGCATCTTCGATGATGGGCTTCAACACCACCCGGACCCGGGTTTTTTCGCTCATGATTTCCGCTTTCTTTTGCGGAGTCGCCGGCGCCTTGTTCGCGGGATTTACGCAATTCATCCAGCCCTCTATATTCGACATGATGAAATCAACGGAGCTGACGTCCATCGTAGTTTTTGGCGGACTTGGTTCAATGAGCGGGACCTTGATAGGGATATCGATAATCACGTTTATCACGGAATATTTCCGTGAGATTTCGCAGTATCGTATGTTCATATACGGATTGATACTCGTCCTGGTAATGGTACTCAGACAGGAAGGGATACTGGGCAACCGCGAAATGTGGGAATTCCCTATCAGAAAAAAGAAGGTGATGAAATGAGCGCTTTGCTTGAACTTGTAAATGTAAAAAAATCTTTTGGCGGCGTTCAGGCTGTAAAGGACATGAGCTTTGAAATACCCAAAGGTGAACTTGCAGGACTGATGGGGCCAAACGGCGCAGGCAAAACGACCATATTCAATATTATTTCAGGCGTTTATTCCGCCGATTATGGCAAAATACTTTTTAACGGGAAAGATATAACGCGCCTTCGCGCCTATCAGATAGTACGGATAGGCATAGCGCGCACATTCCAAAACCTGCGGCTTTTTTCGCGCTCCACAGTGCTTGCAAACGTAATGACCGCAATGCAGAATTGCTATATTGACTCTTACAGTGAAAACCTGCGCGGAATGTTGCCTGCTTACATACCGGATCCGGACTATCGCTACAGTTTTTTTGAATCAATTACGCATTGGTGGAATTGGAATTCAAAGGAAGTTAAGAACCGGAATTCCAGTATGGAGCTTCTCGAACGCGTTGGACTTGCAGACAGAGCCGAGCAAATAGCGGGAACTCTTCCATATGGAATGCAGCGCAGGCTGGAAATAGCCCGCGCGCTTGCCCTCAGACCTGCTTTGCTTATGCTTGACGAACCAGCAGCAGGAATGAACGAAGAAGAAGTAATTGCCCTCAATAAACTTATTCAAGGCATACACAGGGATTTCTCACTTACTATTCTCGTCATAGAACACCATATGGATTTGATAATGGAAATTTGCCCGCATGTAGTATGTATGAATTTCGGGGCAAAAATTGCGGAAGGGACCCCCGATGTCATCCAGAAGAATCCAGAAGTTGTAAAAGCATACCTCGGCGAAGACGATGAGGAGGTGGCGTAAATGCCTCTGCTTGAAGTTGATGATTTACATGTGAGATATGGCGCCATCAAAGCGCTGAACGGATTTTCTATGAGCATAGAAGAGGGCGAAATAGTCTCGGTTATTGGGTCAAACGGCGCAGGCAAGTCAACTTTTATGAACGCCATAATGGGCGCAGTAAGGAGGGAAAAAGGAATTATCAGACTTAACGGTAAAAGGCTTTCGGATAAACCATTTCAGGTAGTATCTCAAGGGATTTCTCTTGCCCCTGAAGGGAGAAAAATATTTGCCCCGCTAACCGTATTTGAGAACCT
>WRNQ01000176.1 GCA_009776565.1 Synergistaceae bacterium
TACGCGCTCAGTGGCCGTCACACGCCCCTGACGGGACCGTTCCGGCAGCCCTTCGCGCTACGCGCTCAGTGGCCGTCACACGCAGTCCCGTCCCCAACATTTCTATGGGGCGATTGTTGTGGTTGAATGACGCGTTTGAACAATTTTCGGACAGCCTTGGGCTTCTCGACCACGCCCCTGCCATGTGTGAGATTGCTTTGTCTTTGTCTTTTACTGTCAACTGTCTACTGTCAACTGTCAACTGACAACTGTCTACTGTCAACTGTCTACTGTCAACTGTCTACTGTCAACAAAAAAAATATCATTTCCACTTGGGAAATGAAATTTTTTTTAACCTATTATTCTACCTATTATAATAGTACGGTTTCGCCACAATAAGAAACGGCAAAAAACCGATTTATAGCTTAGTTCCGTTAATCAGTGTCCTCCACGTAATCGTCAGGCAGTCCCAATTCTTCTACAAACAGCGGACTCAGTACCCTTATGTACGTACCTTTCATGCCTAAGCTCCGGCTTTTTATAAGACCTGCGCTCTCTAATTTCCGGAGCGCGCTGACTATAACGCTGCGGGTAACTTTCGCTTTATCCGCGATTTTGCTTGCAATAACTACACCATCAAAACCTTTTAGTCTTGCAATTATNTGTTTCATCGCTTCGGATTCAGAATAAGAAAGCGCCCTCATTGCCATTTGAACAGAAACTCTGTGCCGTGATTTTTCCTCAATTCCACGGCTTCTATCATGTAGAATTTCTATCCCAACAAGCGTTGCAAGATATTCCGCTAATAGAATATCCTTAGTTATGAAAGCCTCCGCTACACGAACCAGCATAATCGTACCAAGGCGCTCAAGTCCGGCGCCGTGTATTGGAACGTATAACAAATGTTTATCGCATTCTTTTGATTCGTCATCGTCAAAAAGGCACGCGTCCTCGTCACATATTGCAGATTCTTTCATGCTTTCAAGCTTTTCGATAATTACATCAGGCATTATTCCCATTTTCATAAATTCTTCCAAACGCTTTGATGAATAGCCAGAAACCCATGAATGACCCAAAATTTTTGCATCAGAACCAAATATGTAAACGTTCGAATTAGTAAAATCACATAGTAATTTAGCTAATCTATTGTAATCCAATGAATGTCCTTCGCTTCTTCCTTGAACTATTCTTCCAAATTGGCGCATATTTTCCAATATTCCTGACAAAACAGGGTCATGCTCCATAGCTCTATCAACCATTATGATATCCTCCATTTTAATTAATTTAGCATATACTTAGAAATTCCAACAAAGTAGTAAGCAAAAACTTATAGTAAGTATCTCCTTAAATCCCTGTTTTCTATAAACTGGTTAAGTTTCTCTTTAACAAAATTTTCGTTTATTTCTACTTTTGTTACATTGGATTCCGGCGTTGAAAAGCTTATTTCTTCAAGAAGGAGTTCCATCATAGTGTGTAATCTGCGCGCACCAATATTTTCCATCTCTGCATTCATCTTTTCGGCTATATATGCGAGTTCTTTAACAGCCTCATCTGTAAAAGCAAGCTCACATCCTTCAGCGCCTATTAATGCAGTATATTGCCTGATCAAGCTGTTTTCCGGCTCTCTGAGAATACGGATTAAATCATCGCACGTCAACGCTTCAAGCTCAACTCTGATAGGAAATCTCCCTTGCAATTCCGGAACCAAATCCGATGGTTTAACAACAGAAAATGCCCCTGCCGCAATAAACAATATATGGTCAGTTTTCACATTTCCATATTTTGTTTGAATAGTGGCGCCCTCCACTACAGGTAACAAATCCCTTTGAACACCTTCTCTGCTTACATCCGCGCCGTAAGATCCTTTACTTGCCACTATTTTATCTATTTCGTCTATAAATACAATTCCCTCTTCTTGCGCTTTTTCTAAAGCGAGAGCGGTTATTGCCTCCATATCAATGAGTTTTTCAGCTTCTTCAGCCTGTAAAACTCTCCTTGCCTCCGATATTTTCATCCGTCTTGTCCGGCTTCGTTTTGGAAACATTCCTTCAAGGGCTTCAGTTAAATTTATACCAACAATATCCATCCCGCCTCCGCCCATCATAGAGAACCCCCGCATAGAACTTTCAGAAACTTCTACTTCTATTTCTCTATCTTCCATCTTACCTTCGCGCAACATGACGAGAATTTTTTCTCTGGCTGCAGGATAATCATGCAACTCATTGTTGCTTTTTTCTTCATATTTTTCATTTTCTTCATTTTGAGAAATAACTTTCATTATGTCCGGAATTTGACGTTTCTCAGCTTTTGGCAATAATGCGCCAATTATGCGAATTTCCGCACGATCCGCCGCAGCGCTCTGGACTTCTTCAATTCGTTGCTGTTTCACCATTGACACCGATATTTCCACAAGATCGCGTATTATCGACTCAACGTCTCTTCCAACATAGCCTACTTCCGTAAATTTAGTTGCTTCAACTTTTACAAAAGGAGCGTGAACTAAAGTAGCAAGGCGACGCGCTATTTCTGTTTTTCCAACGCCGGTTGGACCAACCATAAGAATATTTTTAGGGCTTATCTCTTTTGCAATCTCAGCTTCAAGCTTACGGCGTCTGATTCTGTTTCTCAATGCTACCGCAACGGCGCGCTTTGCTTTATTCTGCCCAATGATATAACGGTCAAGATACTCAACCGTATTTCTTGGCGTAAGTTCTTTCATTCACCTATAACCTCCACAGTAACTACATTATCCGTATATATACAAATCTCTGAAGCGATTTCTACTGAACGTTTTGCTATAACGGGAGCAGACCAGTCAGACGACTCGCATAGCGCCCGAGCCGCCGCTAAAGCAAATCCCGAACCGGATCCTATGGAGGCAACGTCTCCTTCCGGTTCCAACACATCCCCAGCTCCGCTTAAAAGTAATATGTTTTTGGCGTTCGCAACCAACATCATGGCTTCCAGTCTCCTCAAAGCGCGATCTAAGCGCCATTCCTTTACAAGTTCAATAGCGGAACGCATAAGATCTCCATGATATTGCTCAAGCTTCGCTTCAAATCTTTCAAGAAGTGTCATAGCATCCGCAGTTCCTCCTGCAAACCCTGCCAAAATGCTATCTTTGTAAAGGCGCCTCACTTTTTTAGCCCCTGCCTTAATTATCTGGTTTCCAAAAGTGACTTGCCCATCCCCCGCCATTGCAACATTTGTTCCACGCCTTACGCATACCACTGTAGTTCCTTTAAACAATTATTATCACCTATCTCAATTGCAATGCTGGTAATAAAGTTAACTATATTTTGATAATTTTATATTATATCACCACTATCATCAATATTAGTGAATTCTTGGAATTATTGATTTAAAAAGAACATATTACGAAAAAACAAATTAAACTATATTGAATATCGGCTAATTCTTTTCTTTTCTGAACATTTTTTTTATAACAGGCTCAGAATAGATGTTACACA
>WRNQ01000177.1 GCA_009776565.1 Synergistaceae bacterium
TGTATTGGCGGGGAAAAAGCATCTCTCCGTCAACTGATATAATTTTTTTAAGATATTGTAAAACACACATAATTTACATAAATTGCATAAAATCATGTTATATAATAATCTGAAATTGTCTATTTCGGAAAGGGGGGTAACTGAAGCGATGAGGAAGTACTTGATATTGGCGCTCTTAATTTCGATAGCGATAATATTTAACACAGGCGCACAAGCGGCAGTGTACGAATTCAAGGAATTTGCGTCGCATGGATTTTCACTTGACGTGCCGGACGGTTGGTTTGTCACCGAGGATAAGTTCAGCAACAAATTTGATTTTGATTCTCCGGACGGCGCAATTATTATAGGGCGCATAGGCGGAACCGAGCTGATAACGTTCCTTTATGCCAGCCAGGAAGCGTCGCACGGACAAACATTCGCGAAAGAGGTAGCGCAAGGCATTGAAGGAAGCNACCCNGTNGAAAACGGNAACGGNGATTTCGTGTTTACNTACAACGAGAACGGAGTTGAAACAAACGTCCGGACCCGGAGCATCGGTCAACTNGGAATCGTGATGGAGTCCCAAGATGGTTTTGACGACATCCTGAACATGCTCGAAACGCTTCTTTAACCTCACATCAAAGGTTTTTAACATAAAACACTATTCAAATAAAGCTCTTTGAGAATCAAATCTCAAAGAGCTTTTTTTATAAATACCCAAATAGCAAAAATATTAAATGACATATATTTACAAGAAAAATATATTCACTATAATTAAACTGCATAATTCTTAAAAAAATAAACAATAATAGTCCCATTGGCTCTTTTTTTTTAGCCCGTCCAGGCTTCGACAAAAATCGAAATAGTGGGAAATATCAAACACTATTTATTTATAGGCTGAACGTATATAATATATCAAACTATAATATTTTATAGACTATAATATTTTGTATACTATAGTATTCAAAATTAGCAATAACAGCCATATTGAAAGGAGACAACAAAAAGCAAAGAGAATACATTAATTATGGCGGTAATGATGGCATTTGGCGTGACCGTACAAGTTGCAAGTCATACAGTCTGTTGATTCTCTGTTAATTCAGAAACCGGTTGCAGAACGAATATGTATGATGGAGAATAGTTACTTTATAACTTACAGAAATCTTGAGCGGCACATATTTAGAATACCGAAAGGGTGATAGTATTGTTTAATAAATCAAGAAAACTTTTCCTTTTTGTGGTTATATCCGTGCTACTGGCGTTTTCCGGAAGTGCTTTTGCGCATGTCAATCTGGTATTGAAGGCGCCGGCCGGTATGGCCCTTGATGCTACGGGTTTGTCCCTTAATGTTTATCAGGGAACAGGGAATCAGACATTGGTGTCAGCGGATTCGAGAAGCGCGACAGAGGTGGTTTATGCGCTCCCATGGGCGGGCACTTATAATTACCGCGTAGTATCGAGCCCCAATACTCTTTACTATGGTGTGACCAAGTTACTCTACTTCACACAGGATCAGGTGGATAACAACGTCAAAATAGAGATGGAAGTCCTGACAGGAGTTAGACCTGTGGGCACCGAGACATTCGCTGCAACTTCAATCAACGTTTTCACCGACCAGATTATTGAAAAATTATTCGGCACCACGGGAGGAGATTACCCGCTAGTCGGCTTCCCGGCAGGCGGGCTGCAGACTCCCATGTTCACTACACCAAAAGGACTGTGGCAGCACAGCACGCAGGAGGACTTGATGAAATTGGTCAACGACGTCGCTGCAAGCAGTCCGAATATACACTTGTTCAGNCTNGGCAAGACGCCGACTCTTGGTTACGATATCCCGGTCCTCATCTTCACCAACTCCGCCATCCCTGCGGGAGCGACCTTTGAACAGGCAGCTAAAATAATTCGCGAAAACGGCAAGGCTACATTCTTCTATGAAGGAGAAATTCACGGAGACGAAGTCTCGGCCGGTGAAGGCTCAATGGCTTTCCTTCTGGAGATGGCGGGCGCGTACGGAGCGAAATTCCTTGATAAAGTTGATTTCGTCTGCGTACCGCGTTTCAACGTTGAAGGCGCCGCACGGAATACACGCGCCAGCTTAACGCCGGTTATTGACATGAACCGCGACCACCTTAGAACCAGGGCGCCCGAGATTCGGATGGTCCATAATGCGTATTTACAGATAATGCCGGAAGTTGTTATGGACGGGCATGAAATAGGTTATTACGGCGCTTCATCCACCAATACAGTCGGCGCCGAAGCGTTCGCAACCGGAGGAATCACCGACCTGGAGTCCACACCTTCTACCAGCATGAACAACCCATCGGCCGAACTCAATGAGTTCGCGCTGAATACGTATGCGAACAAACTGCATGCTGACTTAGCGGCTGGCGGCATCCGCTCCAACCACTACGAAAACGGCAGCAACGGTTGGACGGCTAATCACGGTATCGCCCGCGCCTACTACGGCTTAATGGGATCGGTATCATTCCTGGTTGAAGTCCGCGGCGGCGGTGCACACTTAATGGCAAGGAGAGCGTGGGCTCATGTTACAGCGGCGAAGTCGCTGATTGAAACCCTCTATGCCAATGATGTTGCAATTAAAGCAATGGTCAAGAAAGGCCGGGACGATACAATAGCAAAAGGCAAGGTGTTTAACCCGAACGAAAAGATTTACCTCTATCAATACGCTTCCGGAGCTACAACGGCTCACTATGCTCAGGGAACGGAGAACCCGGGCTCGAAATACAGCAATTTTAAATTGATGAGGCATCAGGCGACTATGCTGGGCGAGATTAAAAAGGCCAACCCCACAGATAACAACATGGTTCTTAAATCTCTTGCCATAAACGACACGTCGCATTTCGACAGAAGCCGTCCAACTGCGTATGTCGTACCGAAAGGGTTAACTAATACCACTGTTAACTCGGGCGATTACGCAATCAATTACGCTTTCCTTCTTGAAATGCTGCAAGCCAACCATATAGAGTATTATGAACTCGACGCGGGCACATCGGCGCCTCTGCGCCAGTATTATCGCGTGTCGGGAAATGGAACTTCATCGGGTTCGTATAATCCTACTATTAACGCTAACTTCTTGAGAGCCGACTTGCGCCCCGAGGAGACGGTGACCTTCCCGAATGGCGCATACGTTATCCCTATGGATCAGGTTGCAGGCGCGGTCATAATGTGCACATTTGAGCCCGACGTCTCCAATAGTAACTCCTTCAACGGGAGCGTCGCCCAAAGCCTGAGCGGTTCCGAAGGGCTGGCTGTTATATTCCACGATTCGCTGACCAACAACTACCCGTATTATCGTTTCGAAGGGGACAACCCGCGTGTAGCGTTAAGCGATGAGAATTGCAAGGACAAAATAAAGGAAGAGATAAAGGACAAAATCGAAAAAATCGAGGATATTCTTGAGGAAGCCGGATGCAA
>WRNQ01000178.1 GCA_009776565.1 Synergistaceae bacterium
CTAACTCCAATTTGTCAATCATATTCTTTTATTGCTAATGCTTTTTTACATTTCTTGCGTCATTCACACCACGTGGTGTGAATATTCTCGGGAATTACGGTTAATTTGCAAAGATAATCCCCGAGAGAGGACTCGACAGGGAAAGACGTTCTTTTATAATATTTCCTTTATCGACTCGATAATATAATCAATATCGTCTGTGGTGTTAAAATGCCCAAACGAAAATCTTACCGTTCCGCGTGGGTAAGTGTTTAATGTCTTATGCGCAACGGGCGCGCAATGCAAGCCGCATCTCGTCATTATCCCGTAATCGCCGTCAAGGGCCGCCGCTATGCGGGCATTATCCCTATCCACAAAATCTAATGATATTACAGCTATCCTGTCGTTCATGTCCTTTTTCCCAACTATGTCGACATCGCCAATTTCGCGTATGCCCGAAATGAACCTTTCAGTTAATTTCAACTCTTCTTCAAAGATTGTCTTAATGCCAACAGATTTTATATATTCAAGCGCTTTTTTCAAGCCCATAATGGCCGGAATGTTCATCGTTCCAGCTTCAAATTTGTCCGGCAAAAAGTCAGGCTGCGTTAACTCGTGGGATAAACTGCCCGTCCCGCCAGTGATTAACGGTTTTATTTGGCTTGCAAATTCGCTCTTTATAATAAAGCCGCCCAATCCTTGAGAGGCAAGAAGCCCTTTATGGCAAGCGAATGCCAGCGCGTCTATATGCGCCATATCTATGTCCAAAACTCCGGCGGTTTGAGCGGAGTCGATTATCAGTTTCAGGCCATGTTTTGTGCAGATCTCCGAAACGTCATATATCGGTAAAATCGTTCCGCAAACATTTGAAGCGTGCGTCATAATTACGGCTTTCGTTTCAGCGCGCAAGAGCCTGTTAATTTCCTTTACGTCAAGGGCGCCGTCGTTGCTGCACATTGCAACGTCATATGCTATCCCGTTCTCGGAAAGTCCGAAGAGCGGACGCATCACCCCGTTGTGTTCCATTGAGGTTGTAATCACGTGATCGCCTGGTTTAAGAAACCCCTTCAATATCATATTAAGCGAGTAAGTAACGCCGGGAGTGAAAATGACGTTTTTTGGCTCGTCAAAATTAAACATCCCGCATAATTGTTTTTTTGTGTCCAAAATTTCCAGAGCGGTGTTATAGGACGATTCGTAACCCCCTCTGTTTACGTTGCATCCGACGTTATCCAAAAAATCCTTCATAGCGTCGGATACGAGGGGCGCTTTTGGAAATGAAGTGGAGCTGTTGTCGGCATATACTTTTCTCATATCAGCCTCCGGAATATAATAAGATTCCAATTGATATTATGAATTCAAATTGATATTATCATTATTTGAAATTCCAAACAACGGAGGAGTCGGAAAAATGACTGGGAAATTGAAAATGATTTTTGTTGGGGCATTAACCGCAGTTATTTCCCTCACATTAGTCACCATGGGCAATCCGCCTAATATGGGATTCTGTATAGCTTGCTTTCTGAGGGATACAGCAGGCGCCTTGAAGCTGCACAGCGCTGCCGTTGCGCAATATGTGAGACCGGAAATACTCGGCGTTGTGTTTGGCGCGTTAATAACGTCCAAACTGTCAGGAGGATTTGCGGCAAAGGGTGGAAGCGCGTTTCTGACGAGATTTGTTTTGGGGATGTGCGTAATGATTGGGGCGTTGATTTTTCTAGGCTGTCCACTGAGAATGGTGCTCAGAATTGCAGGAGGCGACTTAAATGCGGTTGTTGGGCTGGTTGGCTTTGCTGCGGGTATTTTCCTTGGAGTATTCTTTTTAAACAACGGCTTCTCGCTGAAACGTACATACAACGTTTCAAATACTGATGGATTAGTTTTGCCATCGTTGTGTTTGCTGCTGCTGATAGCGGTGATTTTTGCCCCGGCAATTCTTGCTTTTTCAACAGAAGGTCCCGGCGCGGCTCACGCTCCTTTGTACTATTCGCTTACAGCAGGGATTATAATGGGCGTTGCCGGATATATTTCCCGGCTTTGCTTTATTGCCGGAATTAGGGATTCGGTTCTTTTCAGAGATTTTTCCATGCTCTCGGCGTTTATTACAATAGCCGTTGTAGGGGCAATTGGTAATATCTTCTTTGGAAGATTCAATTTGGGTTTTGCAAGCCAGCCGATTGCACATACCGATGGCTTATGGAATTTTCTGGGATTGGCGCTTGTAGGGTTTGGCTCAGTCCTGCTTGGCGGCTGTCCTTTCAGACAGTTGATTCTTGCGGGAAGCGGAAATTCCGACTCAACAACAGCTGTGCTTGGTATGATTTTTGGAGCTGCCATTGCCCATAATTTCAGCCTGGCGTCTTCAGCAAACGGAGTAACCGGAAATGGTAAGGTTGGGTTTGCATTAGCCGTTGCGGTAGCCATATTCATAGCGGTTTATAATACTTATTTCAATAGAAATGTGGGTGAAAACTCATGATGACATTGGACGCCTGCGGAATTTCCTGCCCCGAGCCTTTGATTATGCTAAAAAAGGCATTCCAAACCGAAACAGAACTGATTTTATTGGTTGACAACGAAGTGGCGTTCTCAAACTGTGAAAGATTTGCCAAAAGCAAGGGATTCAGCGTAGTGACCGAAAAAGAACACGATATTTATCGAATGCTTATCAATACAAAAAATGAGTGAATATGTAGCTACTTTTTACAGTCATTACGACGCTCTTATATTTTATAATTTTTTAAAGGAAAACAACGTTATTGCAAAACTGACGCCNGTTCCAAGAAAGGTCAGCGCATCTTGCGGTACATGCGTTTTGTTTTCCTCCGACACGGTAATTGATTTTACAGGTCATGAATTAGAAGCGCTTTACATTGAAACCAGCGACGGGTACAAAGAAGTTGACAGTTGACAGTAGACAGTTGACAGTAGACAGTTGACAGTTGACAGTAAAAGACAAAGATAAATACAAAGACAAAGGCAAAGGCAAAGGCAAAGGCAAAAGATAATGCGGGCAAGATACCCGCGCTCAAATGCGGGCGAGGGACGCCCGCGCAATGTCAATTAGTCAACCTTATTATATTGAAAAGAATTTGTTTCTCGAGAGAGGCACAGAGAGAGAAAGACTTTTTTTACCGTTTCAAAACGATAATACTGAAGCTTTAGTAACAATAACCATTAATAAATAAACATCGTAGGGGCGGCATTCTGCCGCCCTTTTAGGTTGTCCGCTTATGTAGATTTTTACAGGCGAGTTGCCCGTTTACCTAAAATTCCCCTTAACTATATGACATTGGATACCCACGCTCCCATGCGGGAGAGGGGCGCCCGCACTTTTTCAGTGCCCTCCTATTCAGATAGGGGAGGCATTTGCGCTCTGGAGTCATATGAGGAATTGTTTTGTCTTTCTCTGACCACTGACCACTGACCACT
>WRNQ01000179.1 GCA_009776565.1 Synergistaceae bacterium
AATCTTCTTTTGGAAGCACCCTAACTCTTTGGGGTATCTGAAACAAACGCACGAATCCATTGTTCTCAGCACGCCAATTGACTTTGGATTCAATTAGCATCCTGTTGTTGTACAACGTAATCATTCCATAACCGCGAAGGGCATAAGTAGATCCTCCAGAAAACACTTCAACAGTGACAAAAAGGGCGTTGGCAGCAATATACAATATTGGTAGTAGAAGAATAACGCAACAGACCAGTAATGCTATTTTTCGTTTTTTACTCATGGAAGCCTCGCTATCTTGCCGGAGACGTTGTCGCTCTGGTAGTCAACTCTGCCAAGCCTGTCGTACGTATAAGCATGGTTGACGTTGCCGGAGGCTCCAGTGGCTTTCTTCAGCCTGTTGAGCGCGTCGTTGCATTCATACGTCTTCAGCAGTCTCCCGGCGTCGTCGTACCCGTGCTCTTAGCTGTTGATGTTCTCTTTATTTTTATGCATTTATCCAATCCACATTTCCGATACTCTTAATAATTCCTGATAAGTGTAAATTATTTCTGCAATACCTTCTTCTGCTAGTACTCTTGCTTTAAAGTAATCATTTGTTATTTCCTCCCACTGTTCCTTTGTTACTCTAAAGTAAGATAGTCTTTCATTATATCTGGTAAACATTAAGTCTTTTATACTATCGGATAATTCCTTGTCATTTGTGCTGCTAATATATACAGGCAATGAGAGTGAATACATAACATCATCCTGATTAGTTAATGTATTATGATAGCCTTCAACAGAAAACTCAGCAGATATCTCGTAATCGCCATTTTGATCTAGCTGATAATATGCCATATGTAAGGGGCTTGTCCCTGACGATAGCCATAGTTTTCTACTGCCTAGTAGAGCAAGATGACTTGGGGGGATCTCAAACCACAATGTAAATATATCAAAATCTAGGTTGTACTTAAAAATGTAGACAAACCTTGACCCATTTGTAATGCATAGCTCCGGCTCACCATCGATATCCACATCAAAATAATAATACAGATAGTTATTGGGATCGTATGTATCGCTTAATCCTTGTCCATAAATGGGGACTTGATGATCCCAAGTATAATCCATTTCACGAAATTCAAAAAGATAATAGCTCTCTTGTGTATACTTGTCAAAGAAAGTTACCTCACAGTTGAGCAGCCTAAGATACTGCCTTGCATAGAAACCATATAACTCATCATGCCCTTTTTCAAATTCCCCAAAGAAATCGATTTTACTATAGGCTTCTTTTATTATTTTGAAAGTGTCGTCGTCTACATTTTTTATATCTTCTATCTGTGTTGGTTCTTTGTAATCTTCATTCCAACCTTTTTCACCAACTTTGTCTGTATAGTCGTCCGGAGATGTTGTTCCATAGCTATCGGTACGCTTATTCTCATCAGAACTACTAATTACCTCTACTATACATATTGTCGTATCTTCTCCTTCAATCTTTCTTTGGGTATCACTCCCGTTGTTATTCTGTGAACTGTTTGAATCAGCTTCATTATGCATCATAACCTTATGTGTGTTTTCTGGAATTCTCAACTTTTGTACGCCAAATAATACGGTATAAATTATAAAACAGCAAATTACAATTGCAAAAAGAGATGGTATTCTCTTACTATACATTTATACTAATACTCCTTAATTGACATGTCAGAGAGTGTTCACCTTGATATATCATATGTAAACCAATCTTTAATGTCTGGCTTGCACGGAGAAATACATATAAGATGAACACTCTTACTTAACTATTTGAATAGCGGTGTTGTTTACTCTTAGTTATTTACTCTAATTCGCAGCAACTCGTAATTAGCAGGATTGAAATCAAGACCCGTGCCAACAAATTCTATTGTTGAGCCGTCAATATTAGCAGGTGCGTACTGAGGCTCATAATTGTTGTTTGTACAATTTGGATAAGATAAACCTGTTTGATGTAATCCATTCTCAACATCAAATGATGCCTGAACACCATATGCATAATAAGCGTTCATTGGATGTCCATCGGGGTATTTATTATATGTATGTGCTTTTGCCCCTCCGATAACAACGCACTCTTTCACAGTTATTTCCCCTGTAAGCGTCGACTTAAGAACAATATCTATCCTGACTGGAAAGTTGAAGTCGCTTGCAAATATTTGCCCGCGATCGCTGTAGTTAGGGTCTAACACTTTTGGGCCAACAACAATTATATATCTCCCATTTGCATCAATGACCGGAGCAGATCCTTGATATGAATACCAATTTCCCTGAGTTGATTTTGATATTCGTTGCCCATTAATTATGCCAGTCATAATTAGTGGAATGTTGATAATTCTACCGTTTGGCATTTCTGTCAGTGGTGATAGTTTATCATTAAACGAATAATCAAGACGATAACCAAGATCGCACATTATTTGCCTGTAGTATTTGAAATCAACGGCAGGCCTGTTGTCTATCATGTAATATGGCGTGGAGCCGTTTTGCGCATACGAATTCAGCGTTTTCCAATTTTCGCTTGACGTGTCAGTTCTGTAGTCCCTTTTATAACTGAACATCCCGGAATGTGTAAAGAATCCGTAAGTAACGCGGACATATGAGTACATATTCGGGGACAGGATTTCCCCATACTCCATGCCGGATGGCGAAGTTTCTAGAATTCGCAATTCAAGCCCATATGCGGAAACTGCTTCAATAAAGTCAACATAAACGATGCCACCCTCATCAACGTAGACTTTCTTAATTGATTCCCGGCCTACAATAATTTCCCCACCATTTACAAAGCTAGGATCGAGCCCAAAGATATCAATAAAACCTGTGGGGTTATCCAGCACGTAGGCGTAGCGGTTAAACGACTGCGTATAGGCTATATTACCCCCAATCCAGTCCACCGACAGGAACCGTCTGCTCGTTGCGTCGTACATCCTCGCCTGGGCGAAGTAGACGCCGAGCACCATGTCGTACGGGTGGACGGTGTACTCGACCGCGACGTCTTGCAGCTCGCGCTGGCCGAGCTTCAGCACGCTCTTCTTCAGAGGGGCGCCCCACTCGTCGTAGTCTATGTAGCTCGCGATCTTGCCGGAGACGTTGTCGCTCAGGTAGTCAACGCTGCCAAGCCTGTCGTGGTGGTACCACAACTTCACCTGGCCGTTCTGGATCAGCCCGCCGCCGCCGGTGGTGACCGGTGATATTGCGACGCTCAGCTTCTCAAGGCCATAGACATAGCGGTAGGTGAACCCGCCCGTCTCGCTCTCCATTATAACATTTCTGAGCGGGGAAGTATAGTCCAAAACATATTTCTTTGTGATGACGGTCGTGGGGCCGTTGCCGCCGTTCGAGTTCTTGTTTTTCTCCTCGCGCACCGGCGCCGGGTCGTATATGACCGTCAGGTCCTGGTCTATCGATGCCTGTATCTGCGGGACGG
>WRNQ01000180.1 GCA_009776565.1 Synergistaceae bacterium
TAGCATGTTTTATTGGTTCGGTGCTGAGAGGACCATTTTAGTCCACTCTGCGTGCTGTATTTTTCGCGGCCATTTGCTGTATTTTCATATTACCATAAACAGGCCGTCTGTGGACGCAAGACCGCGCTGTTCCTTGCGGTATTTCTCTACCCTCATGCAAAGCTCGCCAAGGAACGGATATGCTTTGCGCAGAAGTAGGCTAAAACGCGCCAGTTTGTAGGGAAATGGCATAGCTCGATACTTTCCTTGTTCCACTATTGTCAAACCTCCTGGCTGAGCCTCTCCGAACGGCTCATCACGCAAAGCCTTGCATATATTGCAGATTTGTTCTCATTATATTGCTTAATTGCAATTATGTCAAGCATAATTGCAGAATATTTTGCATTTAATGCAATTACGACAATATTTCCAACAAATTGCAAAATTATATTGCATAATTTGCAGACAATTGCAGCAGATACCCTGTGGATTGACAACATTGCGTCATACGTGGTTTAATAATGCAGAGGTGATCTAATATGTTGCCGGCAAAGATAAAGCTTACTGACCAAATAATAAATGATATTAAAGCCGCCAGAATCGCAAAGCGGATTCCAGCGGCTACTCTGTCGAGGGCGATCAAGAGAGATGACAGCTATATCTCGTCATTGGAATTGAATAGATTACGCTCGATGAGTTCTGCTGATCTGGTGGCGATTCTTTGCTTTCTTTTTAGCATTTCGGAGCATAAGGCTGTTGCAAGAGCTAAAGAACTTATTGGTATTGAGATAAAAGCTGATAATGAATCAAGCCGGAGTCCACAGTATTCTCCAACAAACAATGACGGAAATGACATGCTAATAGCCAGCGATCAAATTCATGAATACCGAAGGTACGACACAAAGACCGATTATGCTGAACCTGAAATCATCAGCGAGTTGCTGGAGATTTTAACCGCGCTAATTACCGAATTCTACAGGAATGACCCCAAAGAAGCTGTCTATGTCTTGAATATTTTTATTAAGACGATGAAATTCGATCCTATATTTACGATGGGCGTTATGGGAATACCGTTTTATGCGCTTAAAACCTTAAGTATCGATGAACGAAAAGAGGTTTTGGATCATCTTTCAGCCGTATTCAGGGAGTATGCTGTGACCGCAAATCAGAAAATGAACTCGCTTTTTAGTGATACTGCAACTGAGGATAATAATGCGTAAGCATATGTTCAGTAAAGCAGAGGAACCGTCCCCCTGCTTGCTTGGCAAAATATTCGTATTTGTCTTCAATTGCTGTTTGTGATAAAATCTCCGCATGAAGATCAAGTATACATGCGTTGAGATATACCGTTTACTGGCAAAGTGGGACCTGGCAAAGAAGGTCCTCGATTATGAATAAACAATTATCACCAAGGAGGCCAACTTGAAACGTAGACTGTTTTTAATAATACTGTTTTCATTAATTATGCTTTCACTAGCAGGCTGCAGAGCTGTTTCAAATGAAAAACAACCGCTTGAAATAAAGACCTATAAAGACGTACCCGGCGTGACCGACGAGGAAATCGCCGGAATCGAAGCCCTAAAATCGAACAGGGGCGAGTTTTCCTACGGATCACTATACGGTACTGAAGCGTTTTTTCAGCCTGACGGCTCCACGGCAGGCTTCTCATCAGAGTTCTGTAGTTTTTTATCCGATTTTTTCGGCATGGATTTTGTTCTGGAAATATACGAGTGGGATGAATTGACACGTAATATCGTAGATAAATCGCTTGACTTCACAGGTGAACTAACGTCGACAGAGGAGCGGAATCAGGTCTATACCATGAGCGCTCCTATCGCCGAACGCTTTCTCAGGATTTTTACAAACAAGTTTTCGGACAATGTAATCATAGGGGCTAATGTAAACAGGCTCAAAATCGGATTTTTAGAGGATTCAATAACGGAAGCTTCCATACTTAAGGTGTATCCGGCGTCGTATACCCGAATAGATGTCGAAAACTATCAGATGGCCGCCGATCTGCTTGAAAGCGGCGAAATAGACGCATTTATAGCTGAAGCCGTCGCGGATTCCGTTTTTGCCGACTATGATTTTATCAACTCAGCAATTTTTTTCCCGATGGTATATGAGTCGGTGTCACTGGCTACCGCTAACGCCGAACTAGCCCCGATCATCTCTGTTATTAACAAGTATATCGACGCGGGTGGATTTGACAACCTGTATGAACTCTATAACAAGGGTGATTTCGAATACACAAAAAACAAGCTGATGAAGACGCTTTCTGACGTGGAAATCGCTTTTTTACAGGACTTGACACGTCGCGGCGCGTCGATAGCCGTCGCTTATGAACATGATAATTACCCTGTAAGCTTCTTCAATAAAACCGAAAAGGAATTTCAGGGGATAGCCATCGACGTGTTGGCTGAGATAGGAAAGCTGACCGGAATCGATTTTAAGTTGGCAAACTCGGAAAACGATCCCTGGGCCGTCCTCTATGATATGCTTATAAACGATGAAGTTTCAATCGTTTCACAGCTTATCCAAACAGCGGACCGCAAAGACAATTTCCTTTGGCCGGATGCCCCGTATACATCCTCGCGTTATGTTTTTATGTCAAAGCAGGATTACCCGGACATGGCGATAAACCAGGCGCTGAGGGCAAGGGTAGGTGTAGTGAGCGGCACCGCATACGAGGAAAAGTTCATCGAATGGTTTGGGGACAGTGAAAACCTCATCAGGTACTCTACCCAAGATGAAACCCTGATTGCGCTGGAGGCCGACGAAATAGATTTGTTAATGGGTACGGAATACCAGCTCCTCGCCCAGCAGAATTATCGCGAAAAGCCGGGATATAAGGTAAACATCCGCCTAGATGCGCCTACCGATTCCTATTTTGGCATAAATAAAGATGAAGCTGTCCTTTGCTCTATCATCAGCAAAGCTCAGGCATTTGCCAAAACAGAAGCGATAGCGAGCACCTGGGAAAGCCGCGGTTTTGACTATGCGAAAAAGCTCACCGAACAGCGTTCGTTTTACCTGATGGCGTTTGTCGTTGTGCTGATATTTATTCTTGCTTTAACCGTATTCTTCTTAAGGCACAACATAAAACTCGGCAAAAAGCTGAAGGAATTGGCGAACACAGACGCCCTTACGGGAGTCTACAACAGACGATGTTTTATGGATCTTTGCGTTCCGCAGATCGAAAGGGTATTCCGGTCCGGAGGGGAATGTTTTATAATGATCTTTGACCTCGATCATTTTAAATCGGTCAATGATACTTACGGGCACCAGGCTGGCGATCAGGTTTTGAAGGAAGTCTCCGGGCGTATGAAAAGCGCCATTCGGCCTTATGATACACTTGCCCGCTACGGCGGGGAGGAGTTTATA
>WRNQ01000181.1 GCA_009776565.1 Synergistaceae bacterium
GAAGTAGACGCCGTTAAGCCCGCCTACAACGGCGGGATAAGTCTTCATTTTCATCTCTTTGCTCATCTCAGTCATCCACGAACCTTTCCAGTTAGCACAGTACCTCTCATAAGTTAACGGCGTTGCGATGTTGCAGACTTCAACTTTACCTTCTATTTCGGGGATATGCGCCGTCAATAGCTCTATCACCTTGTCACCGAGCCTTTGTTTTTCAGCTTCATAACGGCCTTCCTCTCTGACCTTTTTCCAATAATCATAAGTATCCCCGGGCAGTTGCAGCGTCATGGCGGTTTTCCCAATGGGCGAGTAGGTGGGATTATTTGAGTAATTGTAGACGCCCAGGAATTCATATTTTTGTTCAGCTAACTTCATCGGTTGTTCCAACTTATAGAAGCCATATGTCGGGTAGCTCCGCAAGTCGGCGTCAATGCCAAGGCAAATAAAAACTGCCATTGTTGGCGCTGTAGTTGCCCGCATTTCTTCTAGCCACTCCGAATTGAGCGGAGTGTCAAAAAGATGCTGCGCCGCCATAGTATCGGAAGTGACTATCACTGCGTCGGCAGGTATTGTCTCGCCGTTGATCATAACGCCCGTTGCCTTTCCATTTTGTACTATAACGCGTTCTGCGCGGCTGTTGTAGAGGATTTTGCCTCCCAGCCCGGTAAAGGTATTAACAATACGTCCAACAAAAGGAAGTGATCCGCCTTCGGGAAAACCGCCGTCACCGCCTGCCAGTGAACCCAGCGTAAGGAAAAATGGCGCGACTCCCGTGTGATCATCGGTTATAGAGCGTATGGCCTCTCGCAAACCTTCGTGAGCAAATCGCAACATGTATTCATCCCGCGAAACATCAACTAATGACCGTATTAAACGAAGCGCCGATATACCGGAAAATAAAAGCGACGCTGGAGGATGATTTTTCTTTGTCACCTTTACTCCACGAATATCAGAAAGCGGCATGGAAAGTTTGTTAACCTTTCGAATATTATTGCATATCTTTTTTATTTCTCCGGAGTCCTCCGGAGAGATCCTTAATAGCTCCTGTTCAGTGGTATCGACGTCGCGGTAAAAACGTATGGGCGTTCCCTTGTAGTTATACTCTATGAACGGCTCGGGGTAGCTGACGGCTACGCTGTCACCTAACGCGCCCACATGACGCCATGCCCTGTTTACAGCTGTTTTTGGGTTGGAGCCGGTCAGCCAGTGCATACCGCCCTCGAATAAATAGCCTCCGCGCTTCCATGAGGTACAGTTCCCTCCCGCGATACTGTGGCTTTCTAAAATAGTAACGTCAAACCCACATTTTAGCGCATATATGCCCGCGCTCAACCCGGCAATTCCGCCGCCGATTACAATAATACGCTTGTTCATTGTTTTTTCTCTCCGATCTTTTCTTTCAATGATTGGAACCAACCTAAATTAAATTGCATGACGTCGATGCCATACCGCAGGGCGTACATTTCAAATTCCTCAATGACTTTTGCACTCTCTAAAGCATCTGCATTTTTCGTAGCGTTTAGGATGCCGTCTAGATATTCAGGATCACCGCTCCACTCATCAGCGGTTTGATGTTTGATATTATCTCTTTGACTCTGTAATGCGTTCCACAGTCCTTGCATGTTTGATAATTCAGCTTCAGTATTTAAAATGATTTCGTCTATCAGCTCCATTCGTTTTTTTACAGGCACAAGCCCCATAAACAAGAGCTTCCCCAATTCGATGTTCTTAGAACCTGTCATGTCCGCAGGTGTTTGAAGCCATGCCATTAGTGCTTGCCGTCCCTTATCGGTGATGGAGTATCTTTTTTTGTTGACGCCTTTTTCCACATATTCCGAATACGAGACCATGCATACCGCAAGGAGTCTTTTCATTACCGCTTGAATGCTCCCCATACTGTCGCTGCACATACTTAGGAAATTTTTCCGTATGACGCCGCGAATCTCATACACAGTGAGTCGTTTCAGCATCAGCATTCCAAGAATCAGCTTATCTATATCGATGCCCCCTTTCTTTTAGTATTATACCTAATAGTAACATACCTAAAAGTAACTTGTCAAGGATTTTTTTCTGTTTCTTCATAGTCACCTTTCTCAGACAATATCTGCAGTTTTCAATAATCTAGCTCTTAATATTCTCCACGTAGCATCGCACCGCAGGACTTCCACATTTTTTACTTAATACGTGGACCTTCGCCCTCACTTTCCGGTCGGCAATCCGTTTTCAGTGGGACGTTAGATATTCGCTGCCTACAGTGGTCGTTCATCATGTCAACGAGCGTTGGCACGTTGGTGATTGCGACTGAATACAGCCAGTCTTTGAGAAGATGTATTCTATGGGGGAGTTGTCCAAACTGCTGGTATACTTGGAGTTATGCACGTAACGATACATCATATTCTATCAATGAAAGTGCTTTTTACAACGTCAAACGCATATGTCGGATCATACTCAATACCCGGACGCAAAATTCCATCGGTATCACTTATGAATAATCGGTTATTTATCTTTTTTTCCAGATTGATCAAGTATTCCTTTCCTGTTGGAATACTCATTTCAGAAAAAGCGATGTATTTCTTAAAGCATAACACTGCATCATCAGGGTTAGTGTCCTGCATCAATGCGGCTTGATAAAGATCAAACAGGTCCCGGCCCTTTCGCCGCTGATAGAGTGCTCTGATTTTAGTTCCAATCAATTCATCAAGGCAGAAAGTTACAAGATTACAATCCCCGGAATACCATGTGTTACTCATTTCATACGGGGCTTTAACAAATCCATGCACAGTGAAATGTTCATTGCAGTTAATTTCGATTTTCAATTTAAGGGTTATCTCCGGTGGATAGGTTGATGCAATCCGAAACACCAGCGTATTGTTATTCTTTTTTTGGAGGATAGCCGGTTCGCCGAGGAAGCCAAACACTTCCCTAAAGCAGTCGAGTACCTTGCCAATTGGTTCCTCAACTATTTGAACCAGATCAATGTCCTCAGAATATCTCGCTGGATGTGAAAAATAAATTCGATGAAGAGCAGTGCCGCCGCGAAATGCCAAGCGTGACGCCAGATATCCGTCTGAGTAAATTGCCAACAAGGCACGATTAATAATAAGATCCTGTTCCACTTGGTGCATATTTAACCACGGAGCATATTCTTGCCATTCTATTATTGCCTGTCTAGTTATCATGGCTCAGTCTCCAGTTCGCAGTTTTCAATGATTTTCCATTTGCTATTTTCCTGAAGCTCGCCGCCGGACGGTTTTGATTTGGGATCAAGCAGAGTCTTTCGAAAGCGTATTCCAGCAGCTTGCGCCTGCGAATAAACGTCTGCGCTGATTTCTTCAAGACCCAGTACATTCTCAAGTATAAA
>WRNQ01000182.1 GCA_009776565.1 Synergistaceae bacterium
GAGTGTTAATATCCGCCGCAGCCATAAGCGGTGTACGGCCGTCTATACCTTTCGCATTAACGTCGGCGCCTGCTTTAATAATGGCTGTTATCATTTCCGGCTTCAAGGTCAAATTTCTTACTGCCGCCATAAGCGGTGTATATCCATCAAGAAATTTTGCATTAACATCCGCGCCTGCTTCAAGAAGAGTTGTTATCACGCTTAAATCAGACCAAAATCCTATTGCGTACAACTCTAACGCGCGTACAAGCGGTGTTTCTCCGTCATTATTTTTCGCATTAACATCCGCTCCGGCTTCAATGAGGGCTGTTATAAATTCTAATTTATAGTTTTGTTCAACCGCGTGTATAAGCGCTGTACGTCCATCTTTATCTTTCGCGTTGACATCCGCTCCGGCTTCAGCAAGAGCTATCATCGCTTGCAGGTTTTTATAATGCGTTGCGCGTATAAGCGGCGTTGCTCCGTCATCATATTTTACATTGACATCCGCTCCGGCTTCAATGAGGGCTGTTATCAATTCTATTTTTGAGCCCTGTTCAACCGCNNGNATAAGTGGTGTACGTCCATCTTCATCTTTCGCGTTAACATCCGCGCCTGCTTCAAGAAGAGCAATCATCACTTCAAGGTTGTTATAATGCGTTGCGCGTGTAAGCGGTGTTGCTCCGTCATCATATTTTACATTGACATCTGCTCCTGCTTCAATGAGGTCTATTATCAATTCTAGTTTTGAGCCCTGTTCAACCGCGCGTATAAGCGGTGTACGTCCATCTATATCTTTTGCATTAACATTCACTATTGCATTGAAAGCGTCATATATTTCCTGTATAGAATCGAATCTATATAGCTTAATATAATCAGGATTACTCATTGCGGCAAGCGCCTGACTTGCAAACAATATACATACTATCACGCTCCAAAATATCCTTTTAAAGACAGAAATTTCTTTATCTTCATATGGTGAATCCATTTCNATTCTATTGTNTTGTTTTTCCATTACATCATCGNCTCTCGATTTCATATAAAGTTCATCGACATATATTTTACATTATTATGATAGAATTTATATTGCTGGCGATTTCTATTGGGAGAGTGCATAAAATGGCTGATAGTATATATTGGTATAACGGGACGCGCGGCCCGTCTGACCGGACATGAAACTTATTGAGGTTCTGATAGCTCTGCTCGTGTTTTCTATCTTTTCGCTTGGCGTAATGACTCAGCTCAACTCCGAAGCGAAGCTTTATCTTTACAGAGTTGAAAGGCTGAACGAATTAGAGGCAAAAATAATTACATTACGTTAAGTTTTCATGATGAACATCGCGTCGCCAAAAGAGAAGAAGCGATATTCCATGTTTATAGCTTTTTTGTATGTATCTGTCAAAAAACCGTGATCTCCAACGAATGCCGAAACCAGCATCAATAATGAGCTTTTTGGAATATGAAAGTTTGTTATAAGGGCGTCGGCTACTTTAAATTTGTACCCGCTCGTAATGAAAAGATCGGTATCCTTAACTCCGTATTGTCCCGGGTCAAATGACTCGAGAGTACGGATTACCGTTGTTCCCGCAGCTATGACGCGTCCTCCGTTATGTTTACACTCAATAATCGCCTGTGCAGTTTCATGCGGTATCGAACACATTTCGCTGTGCATAATATGTTCCCTGATGTTTTCGCTNCGAACAGGACGGAACGTTCCNAGCCCTACGTGCAGTGTCACATANACAATCCGGACGCCATTTGTTGCGATAACGTCAAGAAGCTCGTTCGTAAAGTGTAAGCTGGCTGTCGGCGCCGCAGCGGAACCCGGGCGACGCGCGAAAACTGTTTGATACGAATCGCCCGGAGCTGTCGATTTTTTTATATATGGAGGGAGCGGCGTCTCGCCAATTTCTTCAATCCATTCGTAAACAGTCTTAGCGCGGGGCGGTTCCAGGCTTACAAGCCAAATTCCGTCGGATAGCTTATCTGTTATCTCAATTGCTCCATGTTCAAATTCAAATCGCGTTCCTCGTTTAAATTTTCTAACCGGTTTCACGAGCGCCTGCCATATGTTTATATCAGCAGTGGGGCGTAATAACAAAATTTCCGATTTTGTTTCTTTATCCCGNATGCGCGCCGGAATTACCCGGGTATCGTTAAGAACAAGCAAGTCATTTGGACTCATATATTCTGCGATATCTCTGAATATTCTGTGTTCAATAGTTTTGCGTGAAGCGTCGATGACCAGCAGACGCGAGCTATCCCTTGGTTCGGCAGGGTTTTGTGCAATTAAGTAATCCGGCAATTCATAGTCATATGAAGAAAGTAAAAACAGTGCATTGTCTTCGTCATTTCTGGAATGATTCAATGTGCGGCTCCTATTCTTTGATTTTGAAAACTATTGTATAATAATATAGTATCTTTTTCATGAAGTGTCAAATAACTGATGTAAGTGAACTTATGTATTCATTAGATAAAAAGCTCTAAACACCATTGATTTTATCTTCATATTTCTCTATAATTTCAATTATAGCCGTTCCTTGGATCTTGGATATGGTGATATTCCTGACGTAGTACTTCTTTTGCAAGAGGTTAGTAAATTGCTGGAAGCTTATTCCAGAAGCATTCTGACTCCTGACTCCTGACTCCTTAATACTTGCAGCTGTAAGCCGCGCTATTTTGTATTCAATACACTAAATATACTACTTGAAGGAGAATATATATGACGCTACGACTACTGTTATTATCGACTATCTTTGCCATTCTGACTGCTGTAAGTTCAATGTTTATAATTCCTTTTCCTTTTGTTCCGATGACTTTACAGGTTGCGGTAATGCTATTGAGCGGGTTGCTGCTTGGAGCGCGCGGAGGTGCGATTTCGCAGGCTTTTTACGTTCTTCTTGGGTTGATTGGACTGCCGGTTTTCGCCGGCGGAGTAGGGGGAATGCAATACATTTTTTCACCGACTTTTGGTTTTTTACTGGGATTTATAATTGCTGCCGCAACGACAGGATTTTTTGCAAGACGCGCAAAAAGGTTTTATTCCTGTCTTTTGTCATGTATTGCCGGTATTGTTGCAATGTATGCAAGTGCGCTTCCGGTATTATTCCTTAACTTAAAATATGTTGCGGGCATGGATATAGGATTAATAAAACTATTTCAGATAGGATTATTACCTTTTATAATCCCTGATGTCATTAAAGCTTGCGTTGCTTCAGTCGTTGCCGTCCGGCTTAAAAGCCATTTTTATATATATGGCAAGGACGATGCAAGAAAGTAAGTAAAATACCGCTGTGAGGTATGTCCATGAAAAAGGAGCTCTATACGCCTCCTCAATACGATAACTGAAAGCGGCGCATACTAAAAGAG
>WRNQ01000183.1 GCA_009776565.1 Synergistaceae bacterium
ACCCGCTAATCTCGTTAACCGCAAGCTCTATAGCCGCATGGGCGCATTCGGGGAGTTTATCGTATCCGCCAATTTCGGTATCCCGCGTTTTGACATAATTCAGCCGGTCTTTAAACCTCAGCAAGAGTTGCTCCCGATAATCCCTGTCTTCAAAGTCAACATTAAAACCCTTTACAGGCATTATTTCCACGCCCGATAGATTACCAAACTTAATAAATTCCGCTCTTCCTTCAATTATCGTTTCAAGTATTCCAAGAGTATGATGTGGCTTTACCTTTGTTCCCATGTAATCTCCTGTATTAAGGATATAACATTCAACTCCGTCATCAAAAAGCTGCTTAAAGCGCATGTAGTCCATTTCAAGCGGGTACGTTCTAAAAGGGTTAGCGTAGGGTTCGCATACAAGCGCATCCTTATCTATTCCGGGGGCNAGNCTTTCTGCGCTTGTGCGCTTTGTGGCAAGAGTAGCTCCCATCACTGAAGCTAAAGCAGGGTTGGTGAGCTTCAGGACAGGNGGCATTGTTGGGTCTTTCATCAGCCAAAATATTGCGTTCAGCGATTCGTCAATCCGGTCAATACGGTTGGGAGACCAGAATTTTGACTTCATAGAGCGTCCGTTGCCATTGCGAATATCTTCAGTAACAGCAATCTTTCTACTCTGAGAGTCAACAGTAACTCCGCAATTCTGTATTGTAATAAGGTATTTGTTGTCCTCGCATCCAATCGGATAATCCTGAACCTTATCAAAATATGCGGGTTCCAACGCTATTGCATACTTGCCCTTTATGTTGACTACAAACGCGTCGTCATGAAGAACAGTTATCTGGAATTTATCGTCATGGTGCGCGTGAGTGATAGTTGATTTTCCGGAACCCGAAAGACCAAAAGCCGCCATTACAAATTTATTCCCGTTTTTAAGATTATAACGTTTTAGCCCGGCGTGGCACGACGCGTATCCGTTTCTGGCGCCAATTCCCCATCCTAAAGTAAGAGTAGCTTTTTTAAGTTCGCCAAAATAGCGCAGACCAAGTATGGCCGCCACATTTTCCTTTGGAGAAAAGAATGCGAGTCCCAATGGAAAATCAGGATGAGACCAGTCAGGATCAGCAAAAACAAATATATCTCCGTCAGAATCCGATATTAAGCGGGATCGGCCATACATTTCCCTGTAACGCTCATTTATATACTGAAAATTAAACATCCAACTATATACGTTATTCGCGTACATTTTCGGAACAAGAAGGTGCGCCCTTATCATAAAGTCTTCTTCAAGTCCAACGTACGCGTCAGCGGTTAGCATTTCCTTATACCGCGTATGAAATATGGCCTCGCGGATTAATGTAGCAAAGTAATCGGGGTCAACATTCGGATAACCTATTATGCGCCTTGCCGCAGCCGTGCGGCCATAGAATGCGCCATCATTGAAAAGAAGCACATTTGCTTCTGCCGGTAATCCCTGTTCTTCAGCTTTATAAACAGGCATTCCTGTAAGCTCCACCGTACCGGGAATATTTACCGCAAGAGAGTAAGCTTCTTTTAAATCCTGCACCTTATGAACATTGTTTCCGTAGAACGCTGTTTCGATTGTACTCCGTATCATGGTCTGATTAATTTTTTTAAAACTATCCGCTTCATAAAACCCAATTGTAGCCATATTAATCCCTTCTTACGATTATATTTTATTTCTGATTCATGTTTTTTACATTTTGTGATATACGCTTTTACACCAACCAACGTTTCGTTAAAAAACACTTTTCCTGAGTCCAGAATCCTGTGTACAGATAAACGCCCTCCGTTTTTATCTCCACACTTTGTGGAGGGGAGGACGTTAAAATTTAACTATCTTTCGGGAAAAACACTTCGCTCCGGTTTTACCTTCTGTTCCTCAGAATAANTAAACGCAGAAGATGAATGGCAGCCACTGTTGCAGCCGCAATATATGTCCATGAAGCTGCGNGAAGCATGTTCCGGGCATATGCAAGCTCTTTGCCGGAAAGNGTTCCAGTATCATGAAGCATTGTAAGAGCGCGAGTTGAAGCGTTAAACTCTACNGGCAAAGTTATCAAATGAAAAACAATTACTCCCGTAAATAGCAATATTCCAAGCGTTATTAAATTTACGGCGCCTAGAAACAATCCTATAAAAAATATCGGTATGGCAAGGTTCGAACTGAGGCTGGCTATCGGCACTATCGCATTTCTCATCATTAAAGGAGAATAACCAAGGCTGTGTTGAATAGCATGTCCGCACTCATGCGCCGCCACTCCCAACGAAGCTATACTTGAACTTCCATATACCGCCTCCGATAAATTAATGGTTCTTTTCACCGGATCATAGTGGTCAGTAAGATGTCCGGGAACCTTGTTTACAGGCACATTCAGAAGCCCGGCTCTATTAAGAAGCTTACTTGCAACTTCGGCAGCGGTTAAGCCATTGTGGGCCATAATTCCGGAATATTTTTGAAATGTTGACTTAACGTTATGCTGAGCCCATATAGCCAACATCAATGCTGGAATCAATAACACTATAGTAGGATCAAAATAAGGATACAAGAGCTAACACCTCCTGGTATTATTTATTAATAGTTTAAGCCACTCAGCAGATATAGTCAAATCAATTTTCAGTTTTTGTAACTTTTTTACTGACATGTTATACTATTAATCGGTTAATAAATATATTTTGATACGCCCTTATTTTTTTTAGAAAAGGGGAGATGTCATGTTATCCTGCGTATGGTTTGTCACATTGAAACGCGCTTTTGAAACTTCAGTTTTAAGTAGCATCGCGTCCGAGTTGCGCGACGAGTTCGACACACAAATAACAATTTATACCCAAGGGGGAACTGAGGGGCTGGAACAACTAAACGCATTTTCATGGCTCTCTTTACGCCCGATTGAAAAAAGTTTGATAATACTTGGAAAATCAAAGCTTTGGCATCTATGGAGCTATACGGACGAAGCTCCGTTCTGGTGGTCTATTGTTCGCGCCCGCGCGCGTACAATGCACACAAAATTGAATAGCGGCGGAAAATGGAGAGGACACCCTTCAGTTATGGCGCACGCCATGGCAAAAAACGGAGAAACGGTTATATCGCCAGGATTTGAATCTATGATAGAAAATAACGTTAAATGGATCCCGAATACCGATGATTTGCTACTTGAAAATGGAAATATGTCGGATACAATACTAGGGGCTTATGCAAGCCTTAACGGAACAAGGGTGATAGCTCCACATACCGCAATTCTGGACGAAATCCTTGGCGAAAACGGCTACACAAGAAGAACAAATAATGACGCGGAAACTGAATTGAACAATGCAGGAAATATTACGATAACGCG
>WRNQ01000184.1 GCA_009776565.1 Synergistaceae bacterium
GGCGGTGGCTTCGCCGGCGGCGGCAGAATGGGTAGAGGTCCGATGGGCGGAGGCCCGATGGGCGGTATGAGAGGAGGCCCGGCGCCCAAAGCTAAAGACTTTAATAAGACATTGTCGCAGCTTGTGAAGTATTTATCGCAGTACAAATATCGGATATTCATAGTAATATCTTTCGCGCTGTTATCCACTGTGTTTTCTATTGTGGGTCCAAAGTTATTGGGAAAGGTAACGACAAAACTCATAGAAGGTTTACTTGCTTATGTAGCCGGAACAGGGTTATTAACGGATTTTAAATATATGGGGAACCTCGTGGCTTGGCTGATCGTCCTATATGCGGTGTCAGCGGTATGCAGCTACATCCAGAGCCATATCATGTCAAAAGTGTCAATGGAGGTCACATACAACCTGCGTAAGAACCTTTCGGTTAAAATGACCAAATTGCCCCTTAATTACTATGATACAAGAACACACGGCGAAGTTCTCTCAAGAATAACTAACGATATAGATACGGTAAGTCATACGTTAAACCAGAGTATAACACAGCTTATAACGGCAACAGCCACTATTGCGGGGGTTCTGGTAATGATGTTTTCAATAAGCTGGCTAATGACGCTGGCGGCGCTTCTTGTTGTTCCTATGTCAATGGTAATTATGATGGTTGTAATTAATAAGTCGCAGGGCTTTTTTGTTGCTCAGCAAAAATCAATCGGAGAAATAAACGGATTAGTGGAAGAAAACTATGGCGGTCACAACATCGTTCAGGCGTTTAATGGAGAAGAAGATGCGGTAAATAGATTTGAAAAGGTAAATGATGATTTACATTCTTCGGCATGGAAATCGCAGTTTGTATCGGGCATGATGATGCCGGTTATGACTTTTGTAGGAAACCTGGGCTATGTTGTTGTCAGCGTCCTGGGCGGTTATCTCGCGGTTAAAAGAACAATTGAAATCGGCGATATCCAATCGTTTTTGCAGTATACGCGAAATTTTACTCAACCGATTGGTCAGCTTGCTTCAATCTCGAACACTTTGCAGTCAACTGTCGCAGCGGCGGAGAGGGTATTCGAATTTCTTGATGAAGAGGAGGAAAACCCGGGCGTCAATAAGGTTGATAAAAAACGGGAGTTTTATGGAAGCGTTTGCTTTGAGAATGTCCATTTTGGATATGACCCGGAAAAAATCATTATTAACGACTTTTCAGCGAATGTTCAGGCGGGACAGAGAGTCGCTATAGTTGGTCCGACGGGCGCCGGAAAAACTACTATTGTTAAGCTTATTATGAGGTTTTATGATATAAATAGCGGAAAAATCAAAATTGACGGCAACGATATTTCTGATTTTACAAGGAATGATTTGAGAAGCATATTTGGGATGGTGCTTCAAGACACGTGGCTCTACAACGCCTCTATCATTGACAATATAAGATACGGGACGTTTAACGCCACCGACGAGCAGGTAATGGAGGCGGCGAAGGCGGCTTATTGCGACGAATTTGTTCGAACGCTGCCGGGAGGGTATAACATGATGCTCAATGAGGAAGCGAGCAATATTTCGCAAGGACAGAAGCAATTATTTACTATTGCCAGAGTTATCCTTGCAAACCCTAAAATACTGATACTGGACGAGGCGACAAGTTCTGTCGATACCCGGACCGAGATAATGATTCAGCAGGCGATGAATGATCTGATGAAAGACAGGACCAGTTTTGTTATAGCTCACAGGTTATCAACCATTAAAGACGCCGATCTGATATTGGTGATGAGGGACGGTGACATTGTAGAACAGGGAAACCACAAGCAATTGCTCCAAATGAGCGGATTCTATGCAGGCCTTTATAACTCGCAATTTTCAGAATAACGTAATTAATTAAGTCTGAATAACGCAATTAATTAAGTCCGAATAACATGATTAATTAAGAATAGAAGGGGAAAAATTAATGGAACAAGAAATGGATCAAAACAGTCAGAAAAAGAAGAGACGCGGCTCGGGGAAAAACTTGCTTTTAGTCGCGGTGGCTATATTAATAATGGCAGGCGTCGGGTTTTGGTATTATACCTATTCCGAGGGGCAGAAATACTTTATCACGGATAACGCGAAAGTTACGGCTACCTTGTATCCTGTCTCTTCGTTAACGACAGGAAAGTTGGTTAGTTATACGGTTGGAGTGGGTAGTTATGTAAGTGAGGATGAAATAGTTGGCACGGTCGATCCCGGAGGCAGGCTGCGTTCGCCCATCGATGGGCAAGTAGTAAAATCCAATGCGACTCTTAACCAAACGGTGACGCCACAAACACCCGTTGCGATTATTGCCGATATTAACAGTATCTATATCGGCGCCAACATTGAAGAGACCGACATACTTAAAATTAAGGAGGGTCAAAGTGTAATAGTAGAACTTGACGCGTATCCGAGAAGAAAAATCAACGGATACGTATCAGAAGTCGACATGATAACGCCAAACGCAATTACAGGAAATTCAATGAGTTTCAGTACAAGCGGTACATATACGAAAGTCACGCAGCTTATTCCGATTAAAATTGTGGTTTATGACGACATCCATTTGGAGGGTATAATTGGAACAAACGCAACAGTTAGAATTAGGATTAAGTGAGGTTTAAGCGAGGATTAAGTGAGGTTTAAGTGAGGTTTAAGCGAGGATTAAGCGAGGATTAGGACGAGTGTTCTTTTGGGTTTTGTAACTTTTAGAGAAGGGTTGATCGGATGTATCGGAATTCAGCTGGCTCTTCAAAACGAAAAACTCTAAAACTAAAACTGGAATCTCAAATAAAACATCTTGCGAATCACATCTTAGTATTGTATCATATCAATAATAACAGATAACAATCAACAAATAGCAATTAACTAATAGCAGTCAACAAATAGCAGTTAACAGATAACAATCAACAAATAGCAGTCAACGGATAGCAATCAACAAATAGCAGTCAGCAAAGCGATAAAAAATCTATGATAAAGGTGGGTTACTATGATTTGCCCTTTCTGTGGCGCCACAAAACCTGATGGTGCAGTATTTTGCCCTAAATGCGGCAAGAAATCCGAGAATCAGTCTGTGTTAAACGATCAACAGAGTAGTCAGAATAAAGGAGGGCAGCCGGGTCAATATGCGACTCAGCAAACCGGTCAGCAGCCTAGCCAACAATTCGGTCAGCAGCCGGGTCAGCCAGGCAGTCAGCCTGCAAGCCAACAACCCGGTCAGCAGACTTGGCAGCAGGGCGGTCAACTGGGAAGCCAGCAGGGCGGCCAACAATTCGGTCAACAGCAGA
>WRNQ01000185.1 GCA_009776565.1 Synergistaceae bacterium
AAATACTATTAATATTGAACCCGGAGAATAGTTGCGAATCGTTCTCCAAAGGTTTGAAAATTCAATTCCGCTGAATGCGTAATATACGCATATTAACGAAATTAATAATTGAAATAAAAACTTTTTGTTGATTTTATTCAACGGTCACACTCTTGGCGAGGTTACGAGGTTTATCTATGTCGCAGCCCTTCATGAACGCAAAGAAGTAAGCAAAAAGCTGGAGCGGAATTACCGTAAGCAACGGATAAAGTTCATCTTCAGTTTGAGGAATGAAGAAACAGTCGTCAGATATTGATTTAATGGACTTATTTCCTTCCGTAGTAATTGAGATTATAGGAGATTTGCGCGCTCTTGCTTCTTCAATATTTGACATTGTTTTTTCTATCAGGGAGTCGGTAGGCGCTATCGCAATGACCGTCGTTTTACTGTCAAGCAAGGCTATAGGGCCGTGCTTCATCTCTCCCGCCGCATAGGCTTCAGCGTGGACATACGCTATTTCTTTAAGTTTTAATGCGCCTTCAAGCGCTATTGCATATTCATTGCCGCGCCCAATAAATAAAAAGTCCTTTGGGTTGTCTTCCACAAAATTATTGTAACGGGAAGTGTTGTCCGCATGCTTTTCAGCCAGCGAGCGAAGCTCGTCCTGGCGCGACAATATGGCTTCAATTTTATATGGTAAACGCATGAGCTCCGAGCAAATGCGCATTTCATCATTTTCTAAGAGAGTTCCTTTTAATTTTCCTATCCACATCATCAGCAGGCTTAAGGCGGCAAGCTGCCCCATAAAAGTTTTTGTCGCCGCTACTCCAATTTCCGGACCTGCCTTTAGTTCCAGAATATTGCTTACTTCCCTTGCCAGCGACGAGCCTTTTACGTTGGTCACGGCTAAACAAAAAGCGCCTTTTGCTTTAGCAAGCCGCTCCGCCGCCAGCGTATCCGCTGTTTCGCCGGATTGCGAGACAAATACCGCCAATGTGTCGGTTCCGCATCTTATGTTGCGGTACCTGTATTCGGACGCAATGTCCACTCTGACGTCAAGGTCGGTAAATCGCTCTGCCAGTCTTTCCGCTACCAGTGAGGCGTAGAATGAAGTTCCGCAAGCCACAATATGAAGTTTTCTCCAACCCGCAACCAGTTCACGGTTCCAATTGAGATCGGAACTCAAATCTATGTGATTATCAGCAATTCTTTTATCAATTGTCTTGCGCAAAACGATTCCCTGCTCATCTATTTCTTTGAGCATAAAATGTGGGTAACTTCCCTTTTCCGCCATTTCGTAATTCCAGTCTATATGAATAGTTGCGCGTTCATGAGGAGTTCCGTTGAAGTCCCAGAATTTTATCCCATCGACGGAAAGCTCGGCTATCTCTCCTTCGTTCATGTATACGACATCTGCGGTATAGGGCAGCAAAGCCATCGCGTCGGAGGCGCAAAAAGCCTCAAATTTACGAAGCGACTGAGCATCGTCCGTCTTAGTCGATTCAGCGCGGCAACTGACAACGAGAGGAGAACTTTTTCGGACACAATAAAAACGGTCAGGATAATCTTTGAACATTACTACAAAGGCAAAAGCTCCGCGAATTCTTTGAATTGCCCTTACTATGGCTAAAAGAGTTGGATTGGCGCTCTCTCCTTTTTCCACACAGTCTTTATAGATTCTATCTATTAAACATACCGCTGCTTCCGTGTCCGTTTCGGAGATGAAGTCATAATGCGCGGAAAGTTCTTCCTTAATTTCCATCCAATTCTCGATTATGCCGTTATGAATTATTACAACATTATCTCCTCCGCAGTGTGGATGAGCATTAGCGTCCGTAACGCCGCCATGTGTGGCCCACCTTGTGTGTCCTATTCCAATATTGCCGCTCAAGGGGTTTGCCGCAAGCATTTTTTCCAATTCAGATACTTTGCCGGCTTTCTTTATAATCTTGAATTCATTGTTGTCAAGCACTGCCAGGCCGGCAGAATCATATCCGCGGTACTCCAACGCGGAAAGCCCTCTTATTATTATATCTACTGAATTTTTTTTCCCTACGTATCCAATTATTCCGCACATTTTAATAATCCTCCTACGTTATTTATGGCACACACATTATTGTTTTATATATGTTTATGAACTAACGGGCCAGACTGTCCGAAAATCGAATGAAATCGTTTCGCGACCACTATATATAGTATATCTGATAGGAATAGACCACTATATATTGTGGTTTAATGACGTGCTTGAACAATTTTCGGACAGCATCGGGCGGCAGGTTGCCGCCCCTACTTCATTGTATTATAGTTTATTATCCATCAAAATAGTCCAAAAATGGCGTTTAAAGTGCAGGCTTAAAAAAAACAGTTTTCTCGCTTTGTATTTTCTCTCTTTTCCCTCTGTGTCTCTGTGAGAGAATAAAAAGCCTTTGGGCGGCATGCCGCCCTACGTCCTTGAAAACGGCATTAAAAAAAGGAGCCTTGCGGCTCCTTTTATTTGTTCTTTGAAATTACTTTCTGCGCCTGATGACGAAGGGAAGGAACGCGAACGCAAGAATTGCAAATCCGGCGTTGCATCCTACTTTGGAATCGGCTATTTCGTTGAGTTTGTCTCTCAGAGTAGTGTCTTCCTCAGCATCGCCAGCTACGCTAAATGGAGTAGACGCGCCATCGGTTACGACAAGTGCGATTACGCTGACTTCCACGTCGTTTGACACTGTTCTCTGGTCATACACGCCATTATCAGCGAATACCACTTGTGCGGTTCCGGCAGCTCCGGTAGCTGCAAGCTCCCAATTCGCATCAAGATCGCTGAGAGCGCCCGCTGCTTCTTTCGCAAACAGGTAGACTGTACCGTTTGTAAGCGGAACGCCATCTGCGTTTGTGAGGTTGACCGTGAGCGTGATTGGCTGACCCTGCCAGAACTTACGGGCAAACAGGATCTCAGTTTCTTCTTCTCTCGGAATNTTGTTCTCGGAGTAGAGCTTCGCTACTATCGGNTTCACGACAATTTCTTCCTGGAGATAGATATCCGAAACTACGTCATTGCTTATNGCATATCTCAGTTTTCCTTTTTCCGGGAAGCCTCTGTACGGATAGCCGTTTGCCGGCGTCACTGGAGTCCCGGTGACAGCCCAGGTATGCGGTACGCCTGCTGCTACCTCGGCATATGTACGCGCGCCGCGTTTTGCAAAGTCCACAAATCCGTCAAGTTCGACTCTTTCGTTCCAGCCGTGAAGAGTTCCTCTGCCGCCCCAGCCGCCTATTGCTATCATACGACCTTCTTGAAGG
>WRNQ01000186.1 GCA_009776565.1 Synergistaceae bacterium
CCGCATTTTACATCGTAAACTATGCCTCGCGCTCCTCCGGCAACTTTTTTACTGACGATGCTGCTAGCTATCAAAGGAACGGAAGAAAGCGCGCCGGTTATGTCCCTCAACGCGTAGAATTTTGCCTCGGCGGGAGCTAAATCGGATGAATGTCCCGAAATGGCGCAACCTATTTTCTCCACTTGAGAGATAAAACTACCGGCGGACAAAGAAATATTAAATCCCGGAATAGCTTCAAGCTTATCCGCCGTACCGCCCGTAAAACCAAGACCTCTACCGGACAATTTTGCAACTTTTGCCCCGCAGGAAGCGGCAATCGGAACAACAAGGAGCGTGATTTTATCGCCTACGCCTCCCGTACTATGTTTATCGACCGCTTCGAAAGGAAATGAAACCATTCTTCCCGATTCGCTCAAAGCTTTTGTAAATTCAAGTAAGTTATCGTCGTTTAATCCATTTATACAAGTTGCCATGAGCCATGCAGCGACCTGGCAATCAGCAATTTCATTATTACTATACGCATCAACAAAAGCTTTTAGTTCCCCGCTTTTATGGTTCCCCGCAATTCTTCTGTTGTCTATAAAGCTCAATATGTCAAACATGAGAATTCAATTCTTTCATTGTATTGATAAAAATTTTGGACAGTTTATCGCCGACAAGTTTTGCCGCATCTAAGACTTCTTCTTCAGTTAAAGGCTGCATCGTTATTCCGGCCGCGTAATTTGATACGCAGGAGATTACGGCGCACTCCATTCCCATTGCATTTGCCGCAATGACCTCNGGAACNGTCGACATACCGACCACATCTGCGCCCATAGTCCTTGCCATTCTTATTTCAGCTGGAGTTTCGTATGACGGCCCCGTAAAAGCTGCGTAAACCCCCTTATACAAATTCACGCCCGCGCTCAACGCGGCGCGCTCCACAAGCGCGGAGAAACTATTTACATAAGCTTTTGTCATATCGGGAAATCTGACGTTCCATCCGGATTCATTAGGACCTATCAAAGGGTTGGTTCCCATGTAATTTATATGATCATAAACCAAAACCAGATCTCCGGGCGCAAGAGAACGATTTATCCCGCCCGCCGCGTTAGTTGCGAAATATCGCCTCACTCCCAATTCTCCCCATACCCTGACGGGGAAAATGACATCGCTCATCGGATACCCTTCATAATAATGTATCCTGCCGCGTTGCAAAGCAACGTCTATCCCCTCAAGCTTACCAAACGATATTTCTCCTTTGTGCATTGGAGCAGTGGGACGAGGCCAGTACGGAATTTCGTCCGTTTTTACCGTTAAAGGATCCTCCAGCATCGACACTAGTGAACTAAGCCCTGAGCCCAATATGACAACAACTTTTGGTACAACTTTTATTCTTGATCTCAAATAATCCACTGCTTCTTTAACTTTATCGTACATTATTTAATCTCCCTTTTCGAATTTCCAAGAAAACTGAATTATTTTATCATATATCATTTAAGCAGTGCGGAAATGAACGTTTGCGCCCGCATTGAAAAATCAACCTGAACATGGTATACAAAAAAGATAATATACTGTATTGTGGACATAAAACCATAGGAGGGTATTAGCTTTATGAAAAACATTTTGCATTGTACAGGACATGATGTTTTGTATGAAGATATTGTCCGCGCGGATAATTGTATTTTNTATGATTCAAAGGGAAACGACTATCTTGATATGGAATCAGGTGTATGGTGTACTTCCATTGGACACTGTAATCCCTGTATTGTGGATACATTGAGCAGACAGGCATCTGAAATTATGCATACCGGCTATTGTTACTCGAACCCTTTCGTTGAAACGGTTTCTAAGAAAATTCTTGATATTACCGGCTTGAGGAACGGAAAAGCTCTGTTTCTCAATTCAGGAAGCGAAGTTGTTGATCTTGCCGTTCGCATTGGCAAGCTTGTTACAGGTAAAAAGTTAATGTTAACAATGCGGGACAGCTTTCTTTCATCATTCGGATATTTTGAAAATAAGGATGAATGGGTCTTTTTGGATTGGTTGAATGATGAATCCATTGCAGAATGCCCATTTTCAGAAATTGCGGCGTTTGTTTTCGAGCCTGGAAGCTCATCGGGATTTGTCAGGTTTCCCCCTATAGAGTTGATTAAGGCAATAGTGGATGCAGTTCAAACTAATGGGGGTCTTGTAATATGTAACGAAGTGACAACAGGCATAGGGCGCACCGGGAAATGGTTTGGCTATAACCATTACGGCATTATTCCAGACATTGTTGCCATAGGCAAAGGGTTAGGAAACGGCTACCCTGTTTCATGCCTTGCCTGTTCAGAAAAAACAGCAGAGAATATAGACTATAAAACATTCCATTATTTCCAGTCGCATCAGAATGATCCTCTTGGAGCGCGTGTTGCAAATGAAGTTATCAATGTCATTGAAACAGAGAATTTACTGTTGAAGGGTGAAACGAAAGGAAAACAAATAATATCCGAACTACACAAAATAAAAAACAAATATGGAATCATTAGGGAAATACGCGGAAGAGGATTGATGATAGCTATAGATTTCATCTCCAAAGACGGCATTTCCATTTCACAGCTTATCAATGAAAAATTGCTTGAACAAAGGGTTATTCTTGTACGGCGTCCAGATTCTGAAACCTTTAGGATTGATCCAAGCCTGACAATAAGAGATGAGGATATTGATCGTTTTATTACATCTTTTGAAAATGCCGTGAGCGCGGTTTATAAATTATTACAGAAGGGAAAATAATAGGAATAAATTTGATAAACGTATCATTCGGTAAATGTTAGCTTCTAAAAAGCTTCTGCCGTACTTCTCTACCAATTTTGTCGACAATGTCGTCAAAATTCTATTACCGTGCTCCGCGTTTGCCACTAAGTAAATAAGCTAATTAATTTTATCATATGCTTTTGATGATTTTGATAAACTGTTTCCTTGAACATACTGGAAGGCGCTAAAAAAATCTTGGAGCGTGGGCATCCAATGTCACTTAGTTAAGATGATTAATGAGTGAAATAGATACTTTATGTGTAAACGTATGCTTTTCTTCTTTAGGCATGTAAAAATGATTGCCACGGTGAAATAATATATATATATATTTAACGATGAGAGAAGCCTGATAATACGTCTTGCGAGGAGCGCGCAAGCGCAACGCGGCAATCCAGGCTTTTGTCTTTGTTTTTAGCCCTAAAACGCTGGATCGCCGCGCCCTTCGGGCTCGCGAAGACGTGTAAAATAAGCGCTTGTC
>WRNQ01000187.1 GCA_009776565.1 Synergistaceae bacterium
CCCTTGAGATAAAGATCGTGCAATTGGAGCAGCCCTATTGGAATTGTTTTGCTTGCCGCGTCTTTGTTATCGGTAACAATCAGGACGGTTATTTCCCGCTGCTCCATTATATGCGCGGCTTCTGCGGCGAGTTTACCGGGAGAAATTGTTATAGGGTTCCGCGTCATAGCGAGAGAGATATCTCCATCAATTGCGCTGCTTCCGCTTTTTTCAAGCAAACGCCTTAGATCGCCGTCAGTAAAAATCCCGACAAGTTCTCCATTATCATTAATTATACATGTTGCGCCAAATCCTTTTTTCGTCATTTCAAAAAGCGCTTCCCTGACGCTTGAACCTTCATGAACCAAAGGCAATCTGTCTCCTTTATACATTACTTCGGATACATGAGTCAACAAGCNTTTTCCAATAGTTCCNCCNGGGTGAAAGTGCGCAAAATCCTCTTTTTTTATACCGCGGAGTTTTGTCACCATTCCTGCCAGTACGTCTCCAAAAACAAGCTGTAAAGTGGTGCTGGCAGTAGGCGCGAGATTAAGCATATCAGCCTCGCGCTCCACGTTGGAATCAAGCACTATTTCAGCGTACTCGGCAAGAGGAGAATGAGGCTCACCGGTTATTGCTATTACTACTGATCCCATACGTTTGAAATATGGCAGAATGCCAATAATCTCATTCGTAGCGCCGCTATTGCTTATAAAAAGGGCGACATCATCCCTGCATACCATCCCAAGATCTCCATGAAGAGCTTCCCCTGCGTGCAAAAAGAAGGAGGGAGTTCCCAAAGAAGCAAATGTAGCCGCAATTTTACGGCCTATCAAGCCCGACTTTCCCACTCCTATTACAATAAGCCTTCCTTCACATTCATAAATGGCTCGCGCGGCTTTGATGAACTCGCCCCCTATACGGCGCCCGGCTTTGACGAGTTCTTTGGCTTCGCAATCAATAATGGAACGACCATATTTAATTAGTGTATTGTCATCGCAATAATTTCCTTTGCGTTCCCGTGGTAATTTGTAAGCGTTCATTTTATCACCCTGTCTGATTATACTGGAGTTACATTTAAAACTGAAGTTCAACATTCAATCATTTCCAAGCATGAATAATATGGCCTAAATCGTTTAATAACATCATTATCATATATTAATATTTTCCCATTATATTAATGTATAATGGGAAAACGAAAAAAATCTTAAATTATTTATATTAATTTTAAAATGGGATTTCAGTTGAGAGGATGATTTTATGAGCACAACAGCTTTCAATGGAAGCCAGAAAATGAGCGGGAATATATCAGGTTTTATTCAAATAACTCTTGAACCAATTATGGTAGATGAAGTATAAAAAATGAACAGAAACATTAAGTTTATTAAAACAGTAAAACACGCCAAACGTGGTTCCCGCTTTGCCAAAAAGGTGAAAAAACAATTTTGGCTAATTGTTTTTACTGCTGTTTTACTTATCTTGAGTTCTGCATACCTTATCTGGGTAAACGAGTTGGATTCTCACGGTACATACGCTGAAGCNGTTTGGACTGTACTTTTTACCCTTATTGGTCAGGGAGANTTCGCTGCGAATCCGAGAACCGTTACAGGGCGGATAATTGTATTTTTAATTTCTATTTTGGGCGTCGCTCTTTTAGGGGTTATTTTTACNGAAGTCATACAACGTGTTTTAAATAGCAGGTTCAGGGAGATGATAGGAATGAGCAAATGTAAGTATAAAGACCATACTATAATTTGCGGTTGGAGTGAGCGGGGAAGAATCATTTTAAATGAGCTGACCGGCTCCGGGAAAGATGTTGCGATAATAGCAAATGAACGTCCTGCTAATCTTCCAACAAGTGGTGTTTTTTTCGTTGCAGGGTCGCCTACTGATCAAAGAGTACTCAATCAGGCGGGAATAGAAGATGCAAAAGCAGTTGTATTACTATCTGAACGNNCGGGAATATCGGATAGCGATGCGGATTCAAAATCAATATTAATAGCTTTGGCAATATCGTCTGTTAATCCAAACGTTTATTTAATCATGGAACTTATTAACCCAAATAACGAAAGATACGCGCGATTAGCAAATGTTGACGATATAATATACAGCGATCAAATTGTTGCTGAAATGACTGCCTCATGCGCTGCATATAACGGTATTTCAGTATTTTTCAGCGATATACTTTGCTGCACTGACGATGGGGGGCATTTTAACGCTTTCAATGTGCCTGACGAATTCAATGGCAAAACTGTAAAGGAATTATTCGAAAAAATCAGAGATGAAAATAAACTCCTTGTCGGAATTATAGTACCTCCGCCGGATAACCCTTTGGCTAATTCGAGCCAATGGATATCCCATGTCAATCCAAAGAGCGATACTATAATAACATTGCCGATGAAATACGTTTGTATAGTAAATAATTAGAGTATGCACAGCAGGAGAGTTCTATGAGCTATATATTGTCTATTGACCAAAGTACAGCCAGTACAAAGGCTATATTATTTGACCGGGACGGGAACCTTAAAGACCGTTTTGACGCTCCGCACAGACAGTTGGTCAACGAGGTTGGCTGGGTGGAACATGACCCTATGGAAATATGGCAAAACCTTATCGACGCCGTAAAAGGCGTTCTGTCCAAAAGCGGAGTCAGTAGTAACGAAATATCTGGAGCGGCTCTCAGCAACCAAAGAGAGACGTCAATTGTCTGGGACAGGACTACAGGACGCCCTTTTTATAACGCGATAGTCTGGCAATGCGGCAGGGGCGAAGAGATTTGCAGTCGTATCGCAGCGCTCGGCGCGCGGGATTTAATAAAGAAATCAACGGGGATTAACCTTTCTCCATATTTTTCCGCGTCCAAAATAGCGTGGGTATTGGAAAATGTTCCCGAAGCGAGAAGGGCATCAAGCAAGGGAGTGTTATGCTGCTCGACTATTGATAGCTGGCTTGTTTACATGCTCACAGGCGGCAAGTCGGTTATGACGGATTNTTCAAACGCAAGCCGAAGCCAAATGTTCAATATAAACACTTTGCAATGGGACAAGGAGGTCTGCTTGCTCTTTGGCATAAACACCGATTACCTTCCCGGGCTTGCCGATTCCAACGCATTATTCGGATATACGGACTTTGGAGGTGCGCTCGACAGAGCAGTTCCGCTTCATGGTGTGATGGGAGACTCACATGGGGCGCTCTTCGCCCAGGGATGCCACGAAAAAGGTATGGTAAAGGCAACATATGGCACC
>WRNQ01000188.1 GCA_009776565.1 Synergistaceae bacterium
CGAAGCTCTCTATTTCTATGCCATACTCATTTATTGGCGCTTGTACGAATGTGCATTGTTTTAGTTTTCGCGAATCTCCTGCAGTTTTGAGGGGCGCTTCCTGCGCAATATATGCTCTGATATTCGCTTCGTCCAACAATTCATTCCCGTCATAACCGTACTCTTCCATAACGCGTCGCGCCGCTTTTACGTCGCGCTTAAGCATGATAAGAGTGTTGAATTCTTTCAATATATAGTCGCTGTGCGTGGTGATGAACACCTTCACCCCCGCATTAACCAGCCTCGCCAAAAGACGCGCCATGCGCCGCTGGTTTGCGGGATGTAAATTCAGCTCCGGCTCATCAATCATCAGTATATCTCCGGGTTTTGCCATATGCCGGATATAGAATCCTACGTCAAGCAGAGATCGTACAGAACTCGCGCTTTCACCCATTTGAGCCGGACATTACCCTTAGCCGGAACAAAGAAAAGCCCGTCTTTAGTCGTTTTGTATTCTCCCCCCAATATATCCCCAAAAGAAGCTAATATTTCTGGATTATTGCATGCAATGACTCCATCGTTTCTGGATATATTCTCTAAACATCTGACAAAATCAACATTTCTGTTTACTGGAAGCGCATATCCCTTGTCAAAATAAGTATTGAGCAACATTTGTGGGTCTATTTTTTTCCCTTTGTTACCCATATGCTCTAAAAGTCGATTTCTTGTAAAATCCAATTCCTTATAGAAAATAGCCGCGCCCGTCCTTTCCGCGCTTGCAATAAAAGGCATAACAAACACGTTTCCAAACACTATCTTTAGAATATAGCGGTTGACAACGTGCATAACCCATTCTTTGTTTATTTCTTCCATATCTTCAGTTTTGGCTGCGATATTTATGCTCAAAAAAGGTTCATTATTTATTTTAGTTATGTCTAAGATTGGTTTTCTTTTGGAGCCAATAATTAAACTATCTGTTTCAATTTCATTTCCTTTGATTTCATCTTTGTCAAGCGAAATTGCAAACTCCGAAGACTTAAAATATCCGTCGGAAGCGGCGAAAACCGTTGGCAAGTTGATGAGATATTCTTTGCAGGCATTGGCAATTATTTCTTCTGATTTTTTTTCTATATCCTCCAGAGCTATTTTCACGCTGCCATCGCGGAATAGTTTTTCAATCTCGTCCTTTTTCAACAACTTAGGTTCAAAGTTTTCATTCCAAAATGCTAAAAAACCATATAACGCATATGTAGCATAAGTTTTTCCTGTGTTATTTGCTCCACAGATTATTGTGAGATCGCTTATCTCAAACTCCGCTTGGCTGAGAATTCCCAAATTATTGACCGTTACTTTCATAGTCTCAATTCTCCTCGTGACCATTTATTCACAATTTTTCTCTCGTTTGAACAGGCACAGATTTATTCATTAATTATTGTTATCATAATATCACTTTAACCAACTCCGGTAAACCCTTGGCGAACTCTATCAATAACTATCATGAGGTGTTTTTTAATTACTTAAAATTATCCTATAGTATACGTCGCCTATTTCATAATAAGGCGAGCCAAAGTCCGGAGTATTGTAATTTGAGTTGACATTTGCCAACGACATTTTATAGTCTTCCAATTGCATTTCGGTATATTTAAACAACTTTGTATTCTGATAAGCCTGGGAATGCGGGCAAGATGCCCACAAAAAACGTAAAAAACTTAAAAACGTAGGAGGAGTCCTGAAAGGACGCGACATTTCTCGTCATAAAAGGACGTAGTTTTTCTAACCTCCGGCATCAGCCGGAGGTCTCACCTTTGGCTATTTGAAAGCGTAACAAACGGCGGAGTCAACAGAAGAATATGAATTAAAAGGGGTTCGTTCCATAAACGATGGCGAGTCGAAGCCACTTTTATTCAAATCAATTTTCATTGATACGAACATATTTCAGTTCGTCAAAGCCCTCTTTTACATCCGGCAATTCGAGTTTACCATGCGTCCCCAAAATTGCCGCTTTTTCCAAATGTTCCTTCCCTGATCTATTTTCATTGCGCTCCAAAGACCCTTGAATATCGGTTTGAAAATAGTAGCCGATAATTTTGAATTTGCCCTGACGAGCAGCGGCGATATATTTACATCTTATGCTTCATCTATCAAAGAATGTATATCCACCATAGTTTTCCTCAAAATAATTCGCTGGCAACGTTTTATGGTCCCATGAAAGAAATTTGATTATATTGCGGAGCGTGTGCCATCATTGACTCCATCCGCCTACAGAAACGCTCGTAAAAATCAATGGCTATGTCAATGTTAGCTCTGAAGATTTCATTCTTTTCTTCCGGAGTTATGTCAACAGCCCTCCTATTCTTTTTTTCATAAAATGTATATGGACTGAAATAGCTCTTGACTTCAGCCAAGTCGGGGTTGTCAAAGTCATTTATAAGCATATCGGCAACAGTACGGATTTCTGCAATCATAGCACGGACAGTGTCATATGTGTATATGTTGTGTTCAAGATAGTCAGCGAAAACGCCCTCATAGTAAGAAGCGCGATCAATATACTCAAATTTCTCATCGAAATATTTTAAAAGGAAATGTCGTAAGAACTGAAAAACATCATCTTGTTCAATGGATATCTTTCCTTCCTCAAATTCTTCAAATCCGTAATCTCCCTCATCCTGTGAGGACAACTGCTTCACAGGCTGAATCCAATAGTATGAACTATAATCATGACCTTCGACGATGACAATTTGTCTAACAGGTTTGAAGCTCTCCTTGACCTTCTTATATGGCTTTGTGACGAGTTCTATGCCGTCGCAAGTGAAATGGTTCTGATTCCTGAGCTCCAGATGATACCATCCGCCAAGTCGACGTCCGAGTTGATGCGTTATGGAAAACCCAAATTCCCCTGACGTTAAAAAGATATATCTACGAAAACGCTGCACTTCTTTATGTGTGAAATTGTTATATTCACTTTCAATGTGGAATGTTTGCACTGTCAGCTCATTGATATAATTACCCAGCAAATCGCTAAAAACGATGTTTGCGTCAAAATTACTGTGGTTAGTGCCGTCGGTTATTTCACTTGGGATTTGATTTATGCTCATCTTGAGCGATAGTTTTTCTACAGGTTGAAGCTCAAATTTACTCCAGTACTTAAAGTTTGTTTCGAGTGAATCCTTTTCGACAGGTTGAAGCTCAAATGTGCTTCCGTCCTCAAACACCAATACGAC
>WRNQ01000189.1 GCA_009776565.1 Synergistaceae bacterium
CCGAGGATTTGGATTCCTTTTTTGGGAAAAGAGTCGAGGGAGACTATTATTTCTTCTGATTATTATGTGTCATTCGGTCAATAGGTAATGAATTTCTCAGGTCATACAATGGAGGGAATGAAAGATGAAAAAAATAATTAAGACGGGCATATGTATTTATCTTTTTATGGGATTGTTTTATTCATCCGCTTTCGGTGAGGTTAATGTTTTTGAAATAGTTGCGACCAGGGGAGTAAGCGAAGTAAGAGCTGTTATTGGATTGCTTACAGACATCAACGAAAAGGATAAAAGCGGCATGACAGTTTTAATGTGGGCTGCATGGAAAAATCCGAATCTTGACGTTATAAAATTTATTGTTGACGCAGGGGGAGACGTCAGCATGATGGATAATAGCGGAAATACAGCTTTGGACTATATGAAAAAAGATTTAAACTATAATAAATTAAAGTCGGAATATTATAAATTATTATGGAAGAATAATGAAAGCCTCCCAAAAGATTCATATTTTGTCGAACTGTGCGGAGGCGGAACGGCAAGTGAAGTTGCCAGCGCTATTCAAGGGGGCGCCAATGTCAATGCGGTAGATCAACATGGAGTACCGCCTGTTTTCTGGGCTGCATGGCTCAACTCCGACGTTGGTGTGATATCAGCTCTTTTAGCATCCGGCGCGAATCCAAGTGTAACTTACGGTGGAATGACTCCTTTGATTATGGCAGCGTCTGATAATCCAAACCCTGAAGTTATTATTGCATTGCTCAAAAGCGGCGCAGACCCAAAAGCGCAGGATTCATCAGGAAATAAAGCTATTGATTACGCGGAAGGAAACAGAGCTGTCAGAGGGTCAAATGCATATTCGATGCTTTGGGAAGCCACATTTGAAAAGTTGAGTTCAAAAAGAATCCCGAACTCCTGAACAGGCTTTATTTTTCGTTCCGGTATCATCAAATTCCATATCTTAAGTTGAACTGAACACGCTTTTCACGTCACAGACAATATATAGGAGGGCAAAAACTATGGCAAGAGTGATAACATTTGGAGAAATCATGCTGCGCTTGGCGCCTGAGGGCTATTACCGTTTTGTGCAAGCGGAGAGTTTTGGCGCGACTTACGGCGGCGGGGAAGCCAACGTTGCGGTGTCGCTGGCGCATTTTGGAATCGACGTCTCGTACGTCACAAAACTTCCCGCGCACGAAATAGGGCAGGCGGCTGTGAATTCGCTGCGCCGCTATGGAGTTGATACTTCTAATATCACGCGCGGCGGCGAACGAGTTGGCATTTATTTTCTCGAAAAAGGCGCGAGTCAGCGCGCATCCAAGGTTATTTACGATCGCGCCGCCTCGTCCATAGCCAGGGCTTCGCACGCTGATTTCGACTGGGAAAAAATTTTTGAGAACGCCAACTGGTTTCACTTCACAGGCATTACCCCCGCACTTGGAGACAACGTTGCCGAAATCTGCGCAAAAGCTTGCAAGACGGCAAAGGCTGCGGGACTTACCGTCAGTTGCGACCTCAATTACCGCAAAAACCTGTGGAGCCGTGATAAGGCGGGGCAGGTTATGGGGGGCTTGATGGAGAATGTTGACGTTTGCATAGCCAATGAAGAAGACGCCAGCGATGTNTTTGGTATNAAAGCTCCGGATACCGACGTNACCGGAGGNAAAATAAGCCATGAAGGTTACAAGAGCGTGGCAAAGATACTTGCCGACAGATTTGGTTTCTCTACTGTAGCTATAACTTTGCGGGAGTCGCTTTCAGCAAACGATAACAACTGGGCGGCAATGCTGTATGAATGTGCAAACGGTTCGTATTACTTCTCCAAAAAATATCCCGTACACATCGTTGACCGCGTTGGCGGCGGCGACAGTTTTGGCGCGGGACTTATTTACGCTATGCTGAACAATATGCCCGCGCAGGAAGCGCTCTCGTTTGCCGTTGCTGCAAGTGCCTTAAAGCACAGCATTGAAGGCGACTTCAACCATATGAGCGTCAGCGAAGTAAAAAATCTTGCCGGCGGCGACGCCAGCGGAAGGGTTCAGAGGTAGACTCAAGTACGAGTAGGTGATAAAACGAACGTATATTCTCGGTTAGATTACGTTCTCACAATAATAACCGGCAAAGCTGCAATATTGTCAGCCACAAAAAATTTTAGGGAGGAAGTATTCATGAAAAAATCTGTAATAGCATATTTAATAATGGCAATGCTTCTGCTAACAGCGGGCATGGGCGTTGCTGACGCCGCGCAAAAAGTTGGCGCAACTGTTTTTAAGCTTTCTTTTAACCAGACTATTGAAAACCCGCAAGCGCGAACTTTGCTTGACCTCAGCAACAAGCTTTATGACGCCACTGAAGGACGCTATTCCATTGAAGTCTATCCAAACGAACAACTCGGGCCTCAGAAAGAATCTTTGGAATTGGTTCAGGCGGGCGTCATTGAAATGGCATTNGTCGCCAATTCCCTGATTGAAAATGTAGTTTCCGATTTTGCTGTTATTGGCTGCCCGTATATTTACGACAGCATTGAACATCAAAAAAAATTGTTCCAGTCCGGCGCTCTCGACGAACTTTACGCCTCCACAGTAGGCTCAGGATTCTATGTTCTGTCAGCTTACAGCCTTGGACCCCGTAACATTTACACCAAAAGCGGTCCTGTTACAAGCCCGGAAGATATGAACGGTTTGAAAATCCGCGTTATGCAGTCCGACACCATGGTCCAAATGATTAATTACATGGGCGGCGTGGGAACGCCAATGGGGCAGGGCGANGTTTATTCGGCCATTCAGTCGGGCGTGCTTGACGGCGCGGAAAATAATATTATTACTTACACGGACTTGCTTCAATATGAAGTTGCGCCTTTTTACTCGGAGACCAATCACCTGATGATCCCCGACCTGCTTATAATCAACAACAATGTTTTAAACGGCATGCCAGAGGAAGACCAAAAAACCCTGCGCAAACTTGCTAACGATTCAATCGAGGTATTTTATACAATGGCGGCGGAATTGCGCGATCAATACCGCGCAAAATGCGTGGAATTCGGAGTGACATTTACAACCCTCGATATTTCGCCTTTCCAGACAAAAATGGCGCCTTTCATCGACGAGGTTTCCAATCGCACTGAAATGACCAGATCAGTTGCCGCGAAAATCAGGGAAATGAGATAGAGTGCCGGAACGGGGCGATGAAGGCATCGCCCCC
>WRNQ01000190.1 GCA_009776565.1 Synergistaceae bacterium
TACGCCAGGCGACACAGGCAGTTCATTTCCAATTACAGGAAGGCAAAAGCTCTTGATGGCGAGATAATTTTATCCTCCAGCGAAAGTGAAGTCCTGCGAGCCATGTATAAAGGGCTTACCCGCCCGGAAATTGCGGATAACCTGAAAATGCACATTGGAACGGTTAAACTTATTATTAACAACATTTACGAAAAGCTGAACGCCCGCGACACAGCCGACGTAATACGCATCGCCGCCGTGCGGAAGCTGGTATAGGGGTATGTGTTGAGCCAATCATAATTAATGATTCTTTGTTCTGTGGTTAAACTGATATATAGTTATTACCCGTAACATCGGTCGGTGAAATGATTAAAGTTTAAAATAGAAAAAAAAGGAGATGTGAACAGGTATGGATAGCGCACGGGAAGCGCCTCCTTCAGGCGATTTTCCTAGTTTCGTACGACCCCGGCTGAACCGGCTTCTTGAGGAAGCCATAAAACATCCCGTGGTGGTAGTATGCGCGGGAACCGGCTGTGGTAAAACACGCGCAGTCTCCGATTATCTATCGCAGCAGAATACCCCTGTCGCATGGGAACAGCTTTCAGACCGCGATAACGTAGAATCCCGCTCCTGGGAAAACATCGTCAACTCAATTGCGCGGATGGACAAGCAGTTGGGAGAGGTTTTTAAAGAATTTGGCTTCCCCGACACGGAGGAAAAACGTAAACAGTTCTTTCACATATATGAAAAAAGTTTGTCTGGTAAGCAGCAGTACATAATCGTTATAGACGACTTTCATTTAGTGAAAAACCAAGCCGTAATTGATTTTGTAGAATATAGCTTATATGATTCGTCGACGAAAAGGAAGTCGATAATCATTATCAGCCGCGAGCCTCCGCCAATAAATTTAGCGGGCCTGCAGGTCAGAGGTCTTGTCGCCTACATCAACGAAGAAGATCTGAACTTTACCGAAAGTGAGCTGGCCGAATATATAAACCATGAGGGATTATCCGCCGAACCGAAAATTCTGCACGAAATCTTTCAGGATACGAAAGGCTGGGCTTTTGCGGTTAACTTCGTTGTGCAATCGCTGAAAAAATCACCGGTCTTTTCAGACTACGTTAGCAGCTCAATGAAGAAGGACTTCTTTCAAATGATGGAGGGCGAAGTGTTCCATACGGCTTCCGAGGGACTTCGGCACTTTCTGGCGAGCCTTTCCCTGGTGGATCACCTTTCGGCGGAATTGGTCACTATTCTGGCCGATAATGACAAAAGCCTGCTTACCGAACTGGGGCAGCTAAGCTCCTATATCCGCCTCGACAGCAATGTCGACGCCTACATGATTCATCACCTGTTCCTGGATTTCCTGCGCACGAAGCAGGAAATACTTACCGAAGAAGAAATACGGAGAACTTATCAAATTGCGGCGGATTGGTGCAACCGGAACAGATTTAAGGTAGACGCGATGAGCTATTACGAAAAAATCGGGGACTACGAATCAATAGTATCCATTTTCTATGACTTCAATCTGCAGGTACCGCCCGACATAGCGCTTTACGCGGAACAGATATTCAACCGCGCGCCGCACGATACATTTGCCAGCGTGAGATCTTTCGCCGTAATGCACGTGCGTGCCGTCATCTGTCTTGGAAAATGGCAGGAAGCGATGAAACTGCTAACATATTACGAAGCAGAATTATTGCGTCTGCCCGAGGACGCGTTCCGAAACTATACTTTAGGCGGCCTGTATTATGCCTGGGGTACGGTGCGGCAGTTGATGAGCACTGTGGACGACCATTACGATTTTCATGTTTACTTCGCCAGGATGGACGAATACCTGACCAAATCAAACTTTAAACTGAACAAGCCGTCCAGCCATCCGATAGGCTCATGGTTCAGCATGATGGGTTCATCAAGAAGCGGCGCGCCTCAGGAGTACATTGAAGCCCTGGCTTGCGCGGAAGAACATGCGTCCCGTTGTTACAGCGGATGTATGGCTGGTATACATGATTTAGCATATGGNGAGCTCAAGTATTACCAAGGCGATATAAGCGCTGCCGAACCCTCAATGCTCAAGGGGATTGAACGCGCGCGCTCGTCCGGGCAGTTTACATTGGTACACAGGGGGCTGCTCTACATGATGCGTATAGCCGTGTCTCAGGGAAATTCCGCAAAAGCTGAACAAGCGCTTAAAGACACGGAGGCTCTACTGAACGAGACAAATTATATTTCAAGCTTCATAGCCTATGACATAACCCTGGGGATGTATTACAGCTTTGTTTTGCAGCCGGAGAGAGTTCCGGGCTGGTTAAAAGGAAAGTTCTCCCCCTACACTCATCCGGCATTCATCGAAAATAACGCAAACCAGGTAAAGTTGTACTATTGCTACATTACGGGGAATCATGCCGCCCTGCTGAGCTATATGGAAGAGCAGAAAAGGCGGGAGTCGATTCTTTACAGCCGGGTGATACTGCTAGCGATGGAAGCATGCGTACTTTTCAAAACCAAAAACAATACCGGCGCTTTCGCAGCGTTGCGCGAAGCCTATGAAACGGCTTTACCAAACGCTATCCTGATGCCTTTCATATGGCTTGGCAATGATATGCGAACTCTTGCCGAGGCCGCCAAGCGTGAGCAGGATGGCGCCATTCCCAAGCCGTGGCTGGAAGCTGTAATCCGCAAATCGACCTCCTACGCGAAGAATCACAGGAAGTTTGTTTTAGATTACAAGAAGACAAAAGGTCTTGATGACAAGATAGATTTTCCACCCGCGGAAATGAAGTCCTAAGAGCAATGTACAACGAGCTTTAACGCTTGGAAATTCGCAGTCAGCCTGAATTCGCCCATTAGCGCGGTCAAACTTATTATCGACAACATTTACGAAAAGCTTAACGCCCGCAACATAACCGAAGTCAAACGCATCACCGCCAAACGCAAGCTGGTATAGGGCAATTTTTTCTCACAGACAATTTTAAGAGCTTTTTTCCGGGGACTTTCTTGTACAGTTTATCTGCGCACATTTTAATGAACTGTTGCAGAAAAAAACTGCCGCGAGGCGGTTTTTTTTGTGATTATTTAGGGGGATTGCTGTTTATGTTTACCTTGCGCTGAGCGCCTGACTCCTTGAACGCTTTGACTTGATACTAACACTGCAGAAACGCCAACAACAGTCCCGAAGGGACGTGACATCAATAACCTCCGGCGCCACCGGAGGC
>WRNQ01000191.1 GCA_009776565.1 Synergistaceae bacterium
TAGCTCCCCTTGCTCGGCGTAGGTCTAACTACGCCTTCGCGCCTCCGTCGCAAAAGCCGCCTCGCCTACGTCAGATTTCAAATTGGTATGGTCAGCAATTTGCAATCAAACGTATGCTTCGTTATTTTTGCGAGCCCGACGCTCGGCGTAGTCTGTCTACGCCATCGCGCCTCTGTCGCAAAAGCCGCCTGATGGGGAAACTAAGCGATTCGCACAGCAATGCTCGTTGGCTCTGTCGCTTATCGCCTACATTAGATTTCAAATTGGTATAGTCAACTAATAATAACGATTTCGTTCAATTTTCAAATGAGAGAATGGACGTAAATTAAAGAAGTTTTGGTATAAAAACAAAATATTATTGAAGGAGGTTTTCTTAATGAAAGAAATAGCTAAGCGCAAAAAAGTGTGGAAGACTATGGATGGAAATATGGCAGCAGCACATATAGCTTATGCTTTTACTGAGGTTGCAGCTATTTTCCCAATAACGCCTTCGTCCACCATGCCAGAATATGTAGACGAATGGGCGGCTTACGGTCAGAAGAATATTTTTGGTCATCCGGTACAGGTAGTTGAGCTCCAATCGGAGGCGGGAGCGGCAGGAGCGGTTCACGGCGCGTTGTCCGCCGGCAGCCTCGCGACAACGTTCACAGCTTCCCAGGGACTCCTTTTAATGATTCCCAATATGTACAAAATGTCCGGAGAACTCCTTCCGGGCGTATTTCACGTTTCAGCAAGGGCTATAGCCGGACACGCTCTTTCGATTTTCGGAGATCAAAGCGACGTCATGGCGGCTCGTTCAACGGGATTCGCGATGCTTGCATCGGGGAGCATACAGGAAGTCATGGATATATCAGCGGTATCTCACCTTTGCGCTATCAAGGGAAGCCTGCCTTTTTTAAATTTCTTTGACGGGTTCCGCACTTCTCATGAAGTTCAAAAAATAGAAGTCATTGACTATGATGACTTGGCGAAGCTTGTTGACCAACAGGCTTTGTGCGATTTCCGCAGCCGCGCGATGCGCCCTGAGAAACCATTCCAGAAGGGTTCCGCGCAAAACCCTGATATTTTCTTTCAAGCCAAAGAATCTGCTTCCCCGTTTTATGAACTGATTCCNGACATGGTTGAAAAATATATGCAGGACATGAAAGAGATAACCGGCAGAGAGTATCATCCATTTAACTATTATGGTCATCCGGAAGCTGAAAGAGTAATCATTGCTATGGGTTCGGCATGTCAAACCATAGAGGAAGTGATAGATTATCTCAACGCTCAGGGCGAGCGNGTTGGCGTGGTTGANGTTCACCTTTTCCGTCCGTTCTCTCCCAAATATTTCTTCAGGGTNCTGCCCTCTTCAGTGCAGTCTATTGCNGTTCTTGACCGCTGTAAGGAGCCGGGCGCTCTTGGAGAGCCGCTTTATGAGGACGTACGCACGCTGTTCTTTGAAAAAGGCTGCTGCGCACCCACGATAGTGGGAGGGCGTTACGGACTGGGCTCCAAGGATACCACTCCTCCGCAGATTAAGGCGGTTTTCGACAATCTCAAACTTTATGAGCCGCGCAACCATTTCACAATTGGAATAGTTGACGATATAAGCGATTCCAGTCTTGAGATAAAAGAAGAGTTTGTCACNGCTCCCGANGGAATGACGCGCTGCAAATTCTGGGGACTTGGTTCGGACGGCACTGTCGGAGCAAACAAGAACTCAATAAAGATAATNGGCGACTATACGGATATGTATGCTCAGGGTTATTTTGCGTATGATTCAAAGAAATCCGGCGGAATAACNGTGTCCCACCTCAGGTTTGGTAAAAACCCGATAAAGTCAACGTATCTCGTGAGCGATTCCGATTTTGTAGCGTGCCATAAACAGGAATATGTCAATCTGTATGATGTGACGGCGGGGCTCAAAAATGGCGGCGTTTTCCTGCTCAACACTAATTGGACAACGATTGAACAGTTGGAAGAGAACCTTCCTTCAAAAATGAAACGCTACATGGCTAAAAGAGGAATAAAGTTCTATATAATCGACGCGACCGAAGAAGCTGAAAAACTGGGACTCGGCAACCGCACAAACACGATAATGCAGTCTGCGTTCTTTAAGCTTGCCAATGTCATTCCGATTGCGGACGCCGTAAAGTATATGAAGGACGCCGTTGAGCAGACGTATGGGCGCAAGGGCGAAGATATCGTCAAGATGAACAACGACGCTGTGGACGCCGGACATATGAAGCTTATTGAGATTAGAATTCCGGATTCATGGAAGGAAGCGGAGGATAAGCCCATACTAAAACCCGGGCTTCCGTCAGATATCCCATGTTTTATAAAAGAAGTTGTTGATGTAATAAACGCTCAAGCCGGCGATAGCCTGCCTTCAAGCGCGTTTAAAGGACGCGAAGACGGAAGTTTCCCATCCGGCACTTCGGCTTTCGAAAAACGCGGCGTTGCAGTGAATGTTCCCGAATGGCTTGGAGACAAATGTATTCAATGTAACCAGTGCGCTATGGTTTGCCCCCATGCCGCTATACGTCCGTTCCTGCTGAACAGCGAAGAGCAATCGAAAGCTCCAGCTAACTTCGTTACATTCGATACAAAACCGAAACCCACCGACGTAAAATTCAGGATACAGGTTGACACTCTGGATTGTATGGGCTGCGGCAACTGCGCCGATATTTGCCCTGTAAGCGCGCTTCAGATGAAGCCGATTGCGTCTCAGGCAGAACAGATACCAAACTGGACATACGCTACCGAGCATGTAGCGGACAAACCAGACCCTGCAACAAAGTTCACGTTAAAAGGCAGCCAATTCAACCGTCCGTTGCTTGAGTTCTCAGGCGCGTGCGCCGGTTGCGGGGAGACTCCTTATATCAAGCTTGTAACTCAGCTTTTTGGAGACAGAATGATAATTGCAAACGCTACGGGATGCACTTCAATTTGGGGTGGTTCCGCTCCGAGCATGCCTTATACGAAAAATGCGGATGGGAAAGGTCCCGCGTGGGCGAACTCGTTGTTTGAGGATAATGCCGAATACGCGTTTGGAATGAGGCTTTCCGTTAACGTATTTGTAAAATACCTGCTTGAAGCCGCTAACGCCCTTCTTGCCATGGACGACAAACAAGTTCCACCGGAAGCGAAAGCTGCCCTCAAGGAATGGGCAGATAACCACGATGACGGGGAAAAGTCGAAGGTT
>WRNQ01000192.1 GCA_009776565.1 Synergistaceae bacterium
ATAGCATTTTTGCTCCAGAACGTTTCCCAGAAATATACTTCATCCACTCACGCTGCTATTATAATAAGCACAGAAGGCGTCTTTGGGCTTTTTGCCGGTGTACTAATGCTTGGAGAACTTTTTACGTTTCAAATGGGCGTTGGTTGTGTAATAATATTTACGGCGGTGCTGCTTTCCGAACTTGCCCCGTTAATCTTTCCAAAGGAAGGAATTGTTAATTACAAATTTTGATTATCATCTATATTAAGATTTAAAAGGAGAAATGTCAGATGGATAAATTTACTGAAGAAAACCTTAGGTTCCGCGTTTGGCATATAACGCGTTTTTCAATATTATTGATTTTATTGTCTTTTGCTTTTATTGAAGCTGCTAATGCTGAATACATGTCAAAAGCCTGGAGAGGATTGCTCGAAAAACGTTCCACATCAATATTTACCGAATCTATTGATCTTGGAGGTATGCGAGTTGGCGGTCGCGGAAAAATAATGTTCGTTTGGCTTGACAGAAGCCTCAATAAAGTATTACAAAAAGACGGAGATGTTGAAGATTCAATAACCAACGGGCTTGCTTATTATTTCAACAGCAAAAAAGAAGTAGCTAGCCTTGTTAAAAACAGGGATGTTTTTCTTTTGTCATATCACGCAATCAAACGTTGGGATTTCAAAATTGAGGAAATAGTTATAAACGGATATCGTTTGACAGTTGATGACATTTTAACATCCACGTACTATCGCGTTCTTGGTGAACTCCCGCCTAAGCGGGATCTGGAAAAGTTAGTGGAAGGTGAGGAGTATCTTGATGATTACCAGCTGCATGTAGCCGTTCCGTCAATGCCCAAAAGCGGCAAGGTGAAAATATCCTACGGGGATGACACTGTGGAGTGGGAAATCCCAAAAAGATGATAACGCTCGGGATAGAGAGCAGTTGTGATGATACGGCCGTTGCGATAATCCGCGGAAGCAGGGAAGTCTTGTCCGAGCATATATCAAGCCAGATAGCCGAACATCAGCTCTTTGGAGGGGTTGTCCCCGAATTTGCCGCCCGTATGCACCAGGAGGCAATTCTACCGCTTATAAAGCTCGTTATGGATGAAGCCAGTATGAAAGTATCCGAAACTCTCAGTATTAATTTAATTGCGGTTACATGCGGTCCGGGGCTAGTGGGTTCGCTCATGGTCGGAGTGTTGACCGCTCGCGCGCTCGGGGCGGCGTGGAATGTTCCCGTAACAGGCGTAAACCATATAGAAGGACATATATTTGCTAATTTTATCGCTGACGAAACTTTTGTTCCTCCATTTATATGCCTTGTCGTCTCGGGCGGGCATACGGAAATAATTCTTACCCGCGCCTGGGGCGACTACGTTATCTTAGGCGGCACGAGGGACGACGCCGCTGGCGAGGCTTTTGACAAAGCGGCGAAGCTTCTGGGGCTTCCGTATCCCGGAGGCGCAGTAATAGATAATTTAAGCGTAAAAGGTAACCCTAAAGCGTACAGTTTTCCTATTCCGCTTAAAAATACCGACGAAATTGAGTTCAGTTTCAGCGGACTTAAAACCGCGTTGCTTTGGAAGCTGAAACAGCTTTCCAAGGAGAATATGACGACTTCTGTAGAAAATAATTCAACTGCTAATTCCAATTTCAGTTCAATAGTGATACCGAGGCAGCAAGGAGGAGGCGTCGGAGACGTACATAAAGGTACGTTGCTAAGCGAAGCTTCAGTTTTTCCAAGACGACGACGCAGCAACGAAGGTAGCGCTATGCAAAGCGAAGCTTCAGTCTCACAATGGAATTGGAATTTGAATGATATTTGTGCGTCGTATCAAGCCGCAATAGTCGAAAGCCTCATGGTCAAACTTGAGCTGGCAGTTAAGAAAACGGGAATAAACAAAGTAGCGATATCCGGCGGGGTAGCTGCGAACAGCGCGCTGAGGGCGGCTGTTCAATCAAAAAGCGGAGAATGGGACGTCTACATCCCCCCAATTGCCCATTGTACGGACAACGCCGCAATGATTGCAGCCGCAGGCGCGGCGGCATGGCTTCGCGGCGTCCGGATGGACGCCATAGCTCCCGACCCTTCGCTCCGGTTGTGATTTTAGAAAATAATGAATTCGACGTTAATTTTTAACGCTGGCATATGCTCGCATGAGTTACAAAATCAAAACATTGACATCTGGGTAAAAGTCAACAATTAGGAGGTTCCGCGCTATGAACTGGTTGGGATGGAGCGTCAAGCTGCAGGATGAACAAATAGGACCAATTTCCAAAAAAGGTATTCAGGAATTAATCAAAATGGGAACAATCAAGCCGGAAACCCGTTTGCGCAAATATCACGACAGAACAGACTATCCGGCAATTAAGACAGAGTTCAGCGTTTGTTTCCCGCACGAAAGTTACATTGCCGCAACTGCGGACGCCCGGGTTCCGGATTATTGGATGTGGATAGGGGTATTTGCCCCGTTGTTATATGCCTTTGCTTCATATTACATGTATTTTTTGGGGTTTGAGGCGAGACTTGGTTTATGGATGTCCGCCCTTTTTATACTCTTAATGATAGCTGACTGCAGCCTCATCGTCCGCAAAGGTTATAAACCGCCATTGACAGCGCTGATATATACGGTTATTTGTGCATATGTTTTCTTTTGCCCGATGATTTATTTGTATTACAGAAACAATCAGCTCAGAAGAAAACAAACTCCAACCTGGGCGTCCGCCGCCTGTGTACTGTTGATTTTTTGTATGAGCATTACATGGCCTTTACGCACTAACAGGGATATAGAAATGATTAGCGTAAATGTATTCAACTCTATTCTGCAACCGCTTCACCCTGAGATAACGGTTGAATGCGTGTCCGCTTCCGTGCAAAAACGTCTCCCCGAGATGAAATTTGAAATTATTGCTCACTTAAGCGATGAGCGGGAAATTGAAATAACATTAAAGCAGTCGGGGAAAAACTTTAGTTCCGAAGGAAAAATAAACATACCGGAAGATATCGAAGCGGCGCTCGAAAGAAAACAAAACGAGTCAAAAACGGATGCGGAGAAAATTCCAGAATGATGTAGGGGCGCATGTCGTGGCAATGCCATTAACTTAACCTTTTTGCTGAAAAGAATTGATTTCTCGAGAGAGGCGAGAGAGGACACAGAGAGAGAAAATCTTTTCAATTCGTTTCAATCA
>WRNQ01000193.1 GCA_009776565.1 Synergistaceae bacterium
TTATATGGTCTGCCACAGGGGCGGGCTTCCTCGCACGCGGACGTTATGCACTTTGGCCCTGCTATACTAAATAGCAGTGGCGAAACTCCGCGAACTAAAAACAACATCTTGCGCGCAAGTTCCTGAATTTCCCACTGCGCGCGCCTACAAGTCCTAAGCGAAAAAAAATGATGCAATTCTCTTGCATTCATGGTTAAAACAAGTTTCGTCTCCCAGCCGTGAGGTAGTATAAAACGGGCGTCTTCAGACGGAATGCCAAGATTTATCAATTTTATATACGTTTCATGGCTGCGTTCGGCTTGTTCCCGAAAAAGCTGCAAAGCCTCAGGATTGCATGAAATGCTCCCCGGGGTAACAACTTCCGTTTCGTTCATTTTCACGTATCTCTGACTCTGTTGGCTGTAACTTGCAATCCTGTGACGCACCAATTGGTGAGACGCCACGCGGCTTATTCCGTCGATTGCAAAAGTAAACGAGGCATGTTCAAATGTGGACAAATGTCCGCTTTGCCTTAAATCAGCAATGGTCTTTTCCGGGTTCTTCACGTCAAAATTACGGAACAAATCATTTGCTGAGATATCGCTATAACAAAGCCGCGCCGCCGATAAAACGACCTTATCCGGTTCCGGCGTGTAACTCAATAAGGAAACTTTGCAACTCATAACATATTGCTCCTTTTAATGCATGTTCATGTATTCCAACAACGGGCGGCAGATTGCCGCCCTTACAAATTAAAAAAAGGGGCTTATAGCCCCATTCATATAAAGACTAAATTTAATTCTCGCTTTTTTGACCGTAGTTAACGCCGGCGTATTTTTTCTGAAACTTCTCAAGCCTCCCCGCTTCGGAGACAACTCTGGAACCACGCTTACCTGTATAATAAGGATGACATACAGAACAAACGCCAACTCTGATTTCTTTTTGTGTTGAATTTGTTACAAAAGAATTTCCACATGCGCAAAAGACTTTGCTTTCATGGTATTCCGGGTGAATTCCACTTTTCATTGTTAAAGCACCTCCAAAACTTAATTTTATCAGACTGCTCTGACTCTTGCAAGTATCTTTTTTGGAGGCGTGTAAGAATCAAGCTCTCGCTTGCTATAATCATCAAATACATCCTTAATGTAAACCCCGCCTTCTCTGGTTATATTAAGAATTTCAAGGGGAGCTACTTTTTTGCCTTTTTTATCCGAACAAATCATGACCCGGGGACAAATAAGGTTACGCTCTTTAGTTTCAAGAACTACTCCAATACGGGAATCGGACAATTGAACTACGGAACCCGGAGGATATAGTCCAATTGACGTAAGCAGCGCCCTGACAACTTTGTGGTCAAAATTCGCCTGCGTCATCCCAATAATGGATGACAGCGCCTGATCGCATCTGCACATATCGTCATCCGGGCATTTGCTTACAAAATTTTCAAAAGCGTTTGCTACCGCAACAATACGGGCTGACATTGGGATTTCCTCTTTGGATAAACTATCGGGGATTCCTGTTCCGCTCCATTTTTCATGATGCGAACGAACCGCAGCAAGTATATCGCCGGATGACATCCCAACATCCTTGAGCAAAGATTCCCCTAAAATCGGATGACAGTTAAGTATCCGTAATTCCGTTGGATTAAGATTATCAATATTTCTTAAAGGACCAGGTAAAAATGCTTTGCCGATATCATGAAAAAGTCCGCCAACAATTACTCTTTCCGTAAATTCCGTATCGCCGGAAAAAAGTCTTTGTGCTATGTAACCGGCAATGAGCGCCACATTTAAAGAATGGCTGTGCGCCCAATCATTTTCAACATTTTCAGCAACTAGCGACAGCGTTATTTGAGATGTCTTATTCAGCTCGGGATAAATTTTTGAGGCAAATTCGACTAAAGAGTTAACCCCGCGTTCACGGAGAATTCTATCGCCAATGTTATTATAAATAGTGGAAAACTGATGTACTGTCAATTGTGCAAGCATTGAATTAAACTGATTTATGCGCGGCGAAACAGCTCCCAGAGCAACTCTGAATTCTCCGGCAGTTATTTGAGGTTGATTTTTGATTTTTACATGTGTAACACCGTGGCGTAAAAGATTTGATACCATTTCCGGACGCGTTTCACACAGTGCAAGAATAGTCATTCCGGCAGGAATAATCAAAGCTCCGTTTCTTCCAAAAATGTCTTCCGCCACTACACCGTCGTAATCCGGTAACTTTTCAATTGCAACATTCAATATCTTAGGTTTCAAAAGATGACCTCTTTCGTTGACATAACATAACTTTCATGTTATAAAATAAACACATGCGAAAATTTGTTTTCAAAAGACTTTAAACTAAAACATATTATATCGCAATACCCAAAAGTGAGGTGCAAGACGCTATGACTATCAATTGGAAAGATAATCTTACCGACAAACTTTGCGAAGCTTTTTTGTTGATGGAGAACGAAGAAGAAATGTACGCCCTCCTGGAAGACATTGCCACTATCGGAGAAATCAAAGCACTATCCCAGAGGCTTGAGGTGGCTTCTTTACTGAGCAGAGGATTGACATATCCTCAGATAGCTCAAAAAACAGGAGCAAGCACCGCCACAATAAGCAGAGTAAAAAAATGTCTTGAACACGGCGCCAATGGCTACACAATTACAATTGAACGTTTAGAGGCAAAAAAAACAAACAACTAAACTCTTCAGAGTTTAATATGCAGCGCCATCAGTCTTTATTCTTATAAACGTTTTCAAAGTCAATTTGCTTTACTTTTAAAACGCATCTTTCATTAATTATGCCAAATAAAGGCTCTTCCAAGTCAACGCCTGTTCTTTTAATAGATTTCTAATAGTTGACATTACAATAATATTTTCGGCATACNCGNGGATAATATTTATTCTTTTCTGTCTGGCGAGCCTCCAAACTTACTAATGTGCTACAATTTAATNAGATTNTTAAACCATCACTGTGTTGGAGGCAGTAAATATGAATCATGGAAATACGAACACAAGAACNTTTAAGAAATTTTCAGTTTGGGGTTTACTAATAATTTTCGCGCTCAGCGGAATTTACATATATCCAAAGTTGCTATGGGCGCAGCAAATAACCAAAGAAGAAGCCGCGGAGCAACTGCTGTCCGT
>WRNQ01000194.1 GCA_009776565.1 Synergistaceae bacterium
GCTATTGGAAGACACTTACTCTTGGTTGGGTAATAAAAAACTGGTTTTTACCGCAAATACTCATTCATAATTAGGCGCCCTTTATGCCGTGAAAATGTAAGATGAATACAAAAGTCTTGCAAATTTATTATCATTGTTTGTTGTTTATTTTGACAGTTTCAACTATGCAAATCGAGGAGAAGTACGTTATGGAACAGAATGGTCTTATGCGATTCAGCTTGATCAATCCAAGAAGCATTATAACCCAGAATGGCTTCCATTACATTTTAGGTAAAATATTCAGCGTTTACTATTACTTGACCGCATTGCGGGTCAAGCCCGGTTGACGGCAATAATGGAAAATCTTTTTTATTCTCTGAATGGCGGTTATTGGTGAATATTCTACAGAAAATTGCAGAAAACGGCGAAGATCGCCGTTTTTTTGCTGGTAAAAGCGGGCGGGTGGTGGTATACTATAGCAAAGGATAAGGGGTGTTTTTACGGTTGCCGAAGAAAGGGGGATATAAATGAAGCGCTTATTTGCCACATTACTGACATTTACCCTGCTACTAAACCTTGCAGCGGCCTGCGCTGCCGCGCCCACGAAAGCGGAACAACCCGCACCGCAAGCGGAACCTACGCCCACGCTGGAGGAAGAGCCGCCGGAAGCTCCGCCTGTGGAAGAAGAACCTTTCCCCGGCAAAATAGTGATTTTTACCGAATATTATCCAGAGGAAGCCAACCCCGCATTGCGGGCAGTGGAAAAGTATGGTGCTGACAAGGTTATAGTGCACAATGTGAAGTGGGAGTTAACCTTACATTTTCACGGCATAAAGGGCGCCTAATTATGAATGAGTATTTGCGGTAAAAACCAGTTTTTTATTACCCAACCAAGAGTAAGTGTCTTCCAATAGCGGAATACTTTCACGCAGTATCGGTAAAGTGCGTTTACGATTCATTTTAACAGTGATTACATCGCTGTCTACTTCAATCTCTCCACCGTTTTTAATGAATGAATCATATAATAACTGAGCCTTGTTGTGGGAATACCCCGGTAACTTGAACGCCAAAAGTCTATACAAATTATGAGCTAGGATGGTCATAGTCAGATCAAAGTCAACCTTTACTACTATACCGGAAGTGTTGCGATTTAAGTGAAAGAAATGAATCTGTTCTGAAATATCGCCTTCAATCAACCATCTCCTTGAATAACGACGAATCACCTCTTCAGCTTTGAGCTTGAAATCGTTGGTTATGATAACTGCCGGCTTAATGGACTTCCCTTTGAGAAAAATCTGCCGTAACGGTTGTTCTCCATATAGCTTGCTCATTGTCGTACTTTCGCTATAAACTACCGTGCGCGACTTGTGATTGGCTTTTTCTATCTTTACAGTCTTCCATTGAGAATCCGGGATTTGTGCTATTTTTTCATTTAAACTCTTGCATTTACGCTGGATGGTTATAAATTTGATCCCTTTCTCATTGATACGGCCAAGGTTCTCCAGTGTCGTAAACTTACTGTCGAAGACGAGGTAGTTGATTTTTTTGCCGGTTCCCTCTTGATAGAAATCCATGAACTCAAGGATCACGTCATTCTGGTTGTCATGCTTGACAGTTGTATCGCCGTAGCAAAGGATTCCTGTATCGGGGTCCTGGGCCAGCGCGGCTTGAATAGAGATCAATGCTTTTGATCGTTTACCTGACCAATTGTTTTCAAAGGGATCTTCATCGCCCCAATATGGTATAGCGGTGAAATCAAGGTTGGCTGTGTCGGACAGAAGTCCGTGATCTTCAAAGATGCGGTTTATTGATTTCAGGAAAGCAATGTTATCTTTACGCTCAATAGCATCTGAGTAGGCGCTGTACCATGTGGTTTTAGGTAAGACATTGAGTCCGGCGAACATTCCAAGACCCCGATCCATACACCATCCGTCATCCTGCCCGTAACGTTGCACATTGGACAGCTTGAGTGCTAGAAATGCCAGAACAGCGTTTAGCTTGCCTATTTGTGTTGTATTCGGGTAAGATGAGTTTTCAATGGCTTTGTCGATCTTATAGGCCTTGATAAACGGAAGGAAGCTTAGTACTCCAACACCATCGGATGAAAACCGTTCTTCTTCTAAAAACGAATGCGTTATAGAAACAGGAGCTTGGAGAACATCAACATAGCCGCTACGTTCCATCAACTCTTGCCGCTGCTCGCTACTACGCTTGGGAAGCCTAGTAAAACCATTCTCATCGCAAACCCTGTAGATAAAACCTTCCGATACGTTGAACCCCTTGCCGTCCAGAAAAATCTTGATGTCCGGTATGCTAAGCTGCTTTTTACGGAAGTTCACGATAATCTCGACCAAATCGGAATCCCGTTCTTGCTTTGGCCGACCCAACTTCAGTTCCTGGAAAAAGAGTTCCGCCCCGTTTTGTTTGCTGCATTCAAGCTTGTACTTAAAATTTTTTGCTAAGGTATAAACGGCGCTTACAGAGTAACCGTACTGAGCGGCGACAACTTCAGCGGATTTTTCTTCGAAATAGAAACTACGCAGAGCAAGATACTGACGATGAAGCGGTTGGATAGGGTTAGTGAAGAACTGGATAACAGCAGGATTTATTGGTCTTGTTTTTCCCATAGCGCACCTCCAATTAGGCTAATTATCGTCGTGATAATCATATGCCTAATTAGTGACATTGTCAATAGGAAAAATACAAATTTTACATAAATAAACAAACTACCAGCTAACAGGCCATGCATATATTATTGTATTAGACAGTTTTATGTAATATATGAATTTAATACAAATACAGCACAGACTTTCATTTCTATAATATGCCTAATTCCCTTAATTGGCTTACTACATAATCCATCAAAAAAATTGGCAAAGAGAACATCGCTCTCAAAAAGGGCTACCGTATATCATGTCCCGGGTCAAAATAATGGTGCGGTACTGATAGTGCGGTTTTAGTTGATATATTTATGTGCAATAGTGATAACACGCTAAATTGTAACGATAAAAGTAAGCTTTCCATAAACTACATATCTGCCAATGAGAATGCAGGATATACGCGAAGAAAGCACCCTAATTAGGCAACCTTAACTCCGTGAAAATCTAAG
>WRNQ01000195.1 GCA_009776565.1 Synergistaceae bacterium
AACAACAATAACAATGGTGGTAGTGGTTGCAACGTGGGATATACAATATTTGTATTACTTGCTGCATTTTCTTTGTACATGAGCAAGAAAAGATAGTAAATAGCCAGTAAAACAGCAATAACGATAGTCATCGTTTATAAACAATGGGGGCAGCTGCCCAATGTTTATTTGTTAAGGAAAATCTTCGTAAAGCGGGCCTCCAATGCAAAAACGAACCGGATACCGGATAGGTATCCGGTTCGTTAACTAATGTATACATTAAGTGTCTGCAAAAGTATTATTTGATATATGAAATTTTCGATTGATTAGGCTCATGTGGCTTACTGGTGGATTTTGCATATCCAAGCAAAACCGCCATTCCACATTCATAACCATCAGGAAATCCAAGTCTTTTCTTAAAATACTCGATTTTACTTCCAGCGAAAGCAAAGGCAACATTACCACAATGCAAACTTGCCAACCCGGTTGATGTTGCTGCTAAAGCAGTAGTTTGTGCAATAACACCCAAATCAATCAACTCTGCTCCGGCAGGTTGTGCAGTCTTTATCGCAAAAAACACCATGCAAGGAGCATGATAAAAAAGTGTTCCGTTTCTGGATATGATGTGTTGATAGTACGACTCGTTAAAATATCGCAGGTTGTCGAGTCCTTCTTTTTCCATTTCGGAAATGAGATCTTTATTGGTCACAACTATTATGTGCCAGAATTGTCGGTTCATTCCGCTTGGTGATTGGATTGCCGCTTGTGTAATTGCCGTTAATTGTTCCTCTGTCGGCAACTGTTCTTCAAAATCACGGCAAGAATATCGTTCTTTTATTATTCTCAACATATCATTCATGATACACCTCATCATTGGATTAGAACTTTCAAGCGCCTACTTTACTCTCTATTCTTGTATCACTATTATATTGTTAAGGTACGAAAAAATCAAAACCATCATTTAAGGTGGCAAATCAAATGATTGATTTTTCAGCTATTCTCAAAGCGAACCCCAACGGCGTTTTAGTCGCACAGGACGGGCAAGGCATACATTCAAGGGTATTTCAATACCTGTTCACAGACGGTAACAAAGTTTATTTCTGGCCAAGCCGCGAGAAGCCAGTTTACAAAAAACTGACCGCCCATCCCAACGTTTCGTTCTATTGTGAACCTGCTTGCAGAAAATATGGTGCATCCTGCGTGGTGAACGTAGTTCGTGGAGGGGTGGATTGCGCGTCGCGCTTGCGCGCTCCGAAACAAAGACGTATTGTCATGCTGAGAGCGAGTCGCGCCATATGGACTTCCCGTTGGATAAAAGAGCTCGCCGCTTAGCGCTTATTCCGCCACGCCCGTGTTATACTGGACAAAATATTGGCATGGAAGGCGCGAAATGGATAATAAACAATTGTTGAAAGACAGTATTGCAGAACATATGAAACGTTTATATGACCGCGGATTGACAACCTTACTGGGTGGCAACATAAGTTGCAGAATTGACGGGGGAATGTTAATCTCGCCTTCCAGCATAGATAAACACCTTTTAACATCTGAAGATATAATCGAGATGGATTTAGATGGCGTAATCCTGGATGGAAAACACAAGCCAAGTATCGAGCATAGGATGCACTCGAATATTTATAAGTCATGCATTGAGGTTAATGCAATAGTTCATGCCCATTCATTTTACGCAACACTTTTTTCCATCATAGATAAAGAGATTAATGTGAATTTAACAGCAGAAAGCGCCAAAAGCATTGGCGTTATAGGGATAGCTCCTTATGCCCCGGAAGGAACAAAGGAACTTGCAGATGAAGTTGCAGAAAAAGCAAAATCTCACAACGTTGTGCTATTAAAAAACCACGGTGTCATAGCATTAGGAAAGGATTTGCTACAGGCTTTTTATAGATTGGAGGTTGCAGAGCAAACGGCTAAGCTGACGTACCATTTGCTTGAACATCCGTTCACAACAATTAATGACATGAAACTCAGATAGCGTTGACATTTCTCCATGAATTCTATCTCATTTAAAATACATGGCGATATAAGCTGCCAGTTGGATGTTGCGCTTATATCGCCAATGTTACCTAAGGATTTCTATTTCCGGAATATGCGTTAAAAAGTCAATTTACAAAATTCTTCGGTCTGAGCTTTAATTGCTACTTCCGTCGGAAGGCGCTCCATGCTGCTGGCGCCATAGAATCCGTTTATATCTTTGCATTTTTTCAGAACGTATTGCGCGTCATCCGGCATCGCAATGGGACCGCCGTGACACAGCACTATAACGTCCTGTCTCACGCTGCGGGCTGCATCGGATATTTCGTCAATAAGCGTAACGCTGTCGTCAAGGCTCTTGGAGGTTTGCGCTCCGATGCTTCCGGAGGTCGTCAGACCCATGTGGGCTACCAGAATATCCGCCCCCGCCTTCGTCATGTTTTTTGCGTCGTCAACGTTAAAAACGTAGGGAGTCGTCAAAAAGCCTTTTTTGCTCGCCCGCTCTATCATCTCAACCTCCAATCCGTATCCCATGCCGGTTTCTTCCAGGTTAGCCCTAAAAACACCGTCTATGAGACCCACCGTCGGAAAATTTTGTACCCCTGCGAATCCCTCTTCCGCGAGTCGGCGGAAGAAGTATTCCCAGCTCACGAACGGGTCTGTCCCATTGACGCCGGCCAGAACAGGAGTTTTTTTGACGACAGGGATGACTTCACGCGCGAGTTCTATGACGATATCGTTCGCGTTGCCATAGGCAAGAAGACCCGAAAGCGAGCCACGCCCGGCCATGCGGTAGCGTCCTGAGTTATAAATGACGATGAGGTCGATTCCGCCCGCTTCCTCCCATTTGGCAGAAATTCCCGTTCCGGCGCCGCCTCCGATAATCGGCTTTTTGGCGGCTATTTTTGCGCGCAGTGCGCTTAAAATGCTTTCACGTGTTGGCGTCATTGTTTATTACCTCCTTTTATATTTTGGTTATCTCTCTCAAATGTCCGGCTAAAGCTTCGGCAAACTCCGGGTTGTTGATGTGAAGGGGAACCCGGATTACTTTGCGCAGATCAGTTTGTTGGACTGTAGCCTCCAAGCTGCTGAAAAGCGCCTCGTCCGCCTC
>WRNQ01000196.1 GCA_009776565.1 Synergistaceae bacterium
ATAGTACGGTTCAAAGCATCAATACCGTTCTGGAGGAGGAATCGGATAATGGAAAATGAGGTAATCAAACATTACATTTCATCCGTTATACGTAGTTTGCCTAAGAACATACGGCAAGACGTGGCGCAAGAATTAGGCAGTTTGATATCGGATATGCTTGAAAAACGATGCGGAGATGTTTTGCCAACGGAGCGCGATATTAAAGTTGTTTTGGCAGAACTTGGCGAACCATGGGAGCTGTCTGCTGAATACAATCCGAAAGGGGGATTTCTCATAGGTCGCAGGTTTTATCGGGTATATATGCTTGTTTTAAGCATAACGCTGATTTCGACTGTGTTTGGGATTAGCTTGGGAAAGATATTAGAACTGTTCCAAAGCAATAGCGTTGCTTGGCATTTAAGCGTTGTGTCTTGGTTATTAGCCATACTTCAAGGATTCTTTTGGTCTCTTGGCATTGTCACATTTATATTTGCGGTTCTTGAACGAGCAATGCAATACCATGAACAAGGTCATAACGCATGACAAACAGATATGATATTGGGTTTTGCACTTTTAACTAAAGAGCAAAAAATTAAGATAGATGGAATCCGTCCGGGTAAACTGCCGATAACAAGCAGCTTAGCGAAATGTCGGTTGGTGTGGAAGCCAGAAGATTTCTGCACCCTATGACACTTTACGATAGTTCAAGCTATGACGCACCCAATCCGCCACTTCGCCAAGCCGCCGGGCGTTATCGGCAATTCACCCTACTGCGGTGCGATTCTATTGACAAACCTTTAAGAAAATGCTTAGATTAGTTAAAATCAGATTGTTTATAAAAAATATAAACGATAAAAAAGAAGAATGTGGGAGGTAGTAGATTTGCCGATTATTTCACATTTTTATGGGATTGTTGTTCGCATGTACTTTAACGACGATGAACAACATCACACGCCGCATTTTCATGTAAAATATGGTGAATATGAAGCATCATTTGATTTTGATGGAAACCTATTAGCGGGCAAATTTCCTAAGAAGCAAACAAAATACGTTGTGGCGTGGTCGGACATTCATAGAGATGAATTATCAGCATTATGGGATGTTATGCAAACAGATGATCAGTATTTTCAGATAAAGGGGCTGGAGTAATGAAAAGCTATCCAAAGCTTATAGAAGCAACCGCATTGAACGATTACAAACTTTTGTTGTTATTCTCAAACGGCGAAAAGAAGATTTTCGACTTTGCTCCAAACTTAAGCCATCCTTTCTATAGAGGACTGCGAGACAATGCATTATTTCGTAATGTGATGGTGACTGATGGGGAAATTGAATGGGTTACAGGGCAGGACTATTGCCCGCATACGCTATATGATAAGGGTTTAGACTATACTGAATAATCAGAACATTCAGAACATAAAAATAAATGGATTCAGTCCGGGTAAACTGCCGATAACAAGCGGCTTAGCGAAATGGCGGTCAGAGTGGAAGGTGAAAGTCTTCTTCACACTTTGACTGCTTGTGGTATTCTGGGGTACGCCGCACTCAATCCGCCACTTCGCCAAGCCGCCGGGCGTTAGGCGACATTCACCCTCTTGCGGTGCGAGTTTATTAACAAGTCTTTGAGAGCAGCCGAAGCTACCCAAAAGTTGATTATATATATTTTCAGCGTAAAGGAATTTTTGTATGAAATTCATTTTTGACTACCTTGCGGATTTGGAGCAAAACAATAATCGGGAATGGTATCATGCCAACAAAGAGCGTTTACGGCAAGCCACTGCTCAGTTTGAGCGTTTCATAGGGGAGCTTATCGCCGCTATAGCGGAGTTTGACAGTAGCGTCATTCACAACACACCGAAAGATTTGACTTTCAAGATGGTGCGCGACACAAGATTTAGCCACGATAAATCTCCGTATAACCCTAAGTTCAGGGCGCATATTTCGTCAGAGGGTAAGCAGCCAATACCAGTCGGCTATTACATTGTATTCGCACCGGGAAATCGCTCATTTTTAGGTGGAGGATTATTCGCGTCCATGTTCAAAGATGCCACAGAAATGATACGAGATCATATTGCGGCTCACGGCAGAGAATTTGATGCTATAATTAAAAGTAAAGAATTTGCTACGCATTTTATGGTAAAAGGTGAAGCATTGAAAAATATTCCGAGAGGATATGACGCAGACCACCCACAAGCTGAATACTTAAAGAATAAAAGTTGGTATTTGGAATACTTCGTTACCGATGGACAGATCGCAGATAATGACAGCTTTTTGAGGTATGCGGCAACGCTATTTCGATTCATGAAGCCGTTTAACGATTATCTGAACACTGCTCTAGAAGGTTTCACAATGCCCTCGCGTTAGCGTTGATAAACGACATCTGAGGTAGTAAATGAAAAATTGGTCACGGCGCGCCCAGTCCGCCACTTCGCCAAGCCGCTGGGCGTTATACGACATATACCCTAGTGCGGTGGGATATTTAGATATACTTTTCATACTGCCATATATGATGAAGAGTAAGAATATACTATATTTGGAGGGCGACAAATGTCATTTAACTACATTTACGATAATGTATCGAAATATTACGATATGATGTATGTTAACGAAGAATCTTATAAGGCTGAAGTAGACAAAGTTGTCTTAATTGCATCTGAGCATAACATTCACAGTGGTGCTAATCTGCTAGACATAGCTTGTGGCACTGGTGTTCAGGCTGCATTGTTCCAAGACTACTATCATGTAACAGGCATTGATTTAAATGAAAGCATGATGGAAATAGCAAGAGAAAAGGTGAAATCTGCTGAATTTATCAATGCTGATATGTTTAATTTCAATTTATCAAAGCAATTTGATATTATTGTGAATTTATATGGCTCCATAGGACACGCTGAAACATATGAACAATTGTGTTCATCTATAGAGTGTGTGAATAGACACCTAAGAACTAGCGGAATATTCATACTAACACCTTGGAGTACAAAGGAAAGTATTAGTTCGACATTAATAACAAAAAGCAAATCACTTGATTTGTCAGGCTTCTGTAGAATGGAAACAGTAACCCGATTGTCTGATGATAAAGTAATTGTA
>WRNQ01000197.1 GCA_009776565.1 Synergistaceae bacterium
TTCATGCTCCCGCCCGAAACGCCCGTTGTGGAAAATGCGAATTTATTGCCGAAATGCTGTACAATGAGAAATGTCTTGCCCACCCTGCGGCGACCGTAAACGGCGACAAATTCCGGTTTGTCCGAGTTTTCAAGGCGTTTTAGCGCTTGGCGCTCCCGCTCTCTCCCGATTATTTCCATTATGGTCTGTACACCTTTCTGCTATTATAACTCGCTGGTAAAAGGAATATGTCATGGTTCACAGCGAGATATAACGCAATAATATTTCGTTGACATGTTGTCTATGAAGTTTTTGCAACCAAAACTCATTTCCATTTAACCCTTATAATATCACAATAATATCCAATTGTAACAATAATATCAAGTCATTTTTAGTAATATTCAAAAATTTATACCTCGCTGCGAAGCTCTGTAATTGGCTCTATTCAGCGAGTTATAAAAGGAATGAGCGGGGAAGAAGACGTGGGAAGACAACAGAATCGTCCCATTCTCTACCGTTAGAATTAAAGCATGTATAAAGGAGACCGTTTTATGGCCAAGAACAACACAAGATTCATTTTTCGTTAAGAAAAAGGAAAAATTAAGCGCTTTTTCTTAACTTTTGGTATATTATAGTCGCGGAGGGTAAATGATGAAAATTGAGAAAACATTGATAACAAATCAAGCTGCCATTGAACCAAAACACGAAAATCATGGGCAGTTTGAATACTATAAGCATTTAATTGTTCCAAGAGAAGGAAATCAATGCACGGTTGCCATAATGGAAATCCCTCCCTTAAAAGCGGCATACCCCTATCATTACCATATCGCTGTGACAGAAGTGTTTTATATTATTTCCGGCGAAGGTGTCGCAATCACCCCTGAAGGCGAATGTATAGTGTCTGCGGGTGACGTGATTGTGTTTCCCCCGGGAGCAGCGGGAGCCCATAAGATATTGAACACTTCTCAGTCGGAAACGCTGCGCTATATAGATTTCGATACTACAGCGCAAGCAGATGTAACGTTTTACCCGGATTCGCAAAAGATTGGCATGGTGCTCAATGGCCTTGCAAGCAAAGAGTATTATAAAGAGAGCAGCGCGGTAGATTATTACGAAGGTGAATAATTCCAACATAGAATAATAAGCAAGGATGCGCGACCTATCAATTAGTCTGGCAAACGGCACCTTGTCACAAGACGAAAAATCAATTCTCCTTGCAGAATTGACTGAACTGGCAAAAGAATTCTCCAATGAAACATTTAGGACGACCGGCATGGAGATAATAGCCGTGGGAAATGGCTCACTGTCAGACGAGTTGATGTATAAAAAAGGCGATACAGTATACAGCGAAGGCAAATGGATAAAGCTGAGCGAATTTGATGAAAAATGGGCAAAAGAAGGCAAGCTTGATTTGGATTCCGCTACGTTCCTGGAAGTTACTGAAGTTGGGCAGGGGCTTGCCCCTGCCGTCTGGCGATTGCAGATTCCCCGCGGTAGAGGCAAGCCCCTACCCAATCCTTTCTTTATTGAAGACAAGGGGACGGTTTTGTTGTCTTCCAGAACATGTGAATCTATCATGAAGAAGACATGCGTTTTTCCATTTCAAGCAGTACTTCTACGTTGTCAAGTATGTACAGGGAACTACAAACACTCCTTCGGGAGTCTTTCTGCAAAACTCAGTCGTGCCGACCAATACAGCCGTGAAAGTTACATTTTCGATACATGGGCGCTGTAAAATCGGAAAGATGAAAAACTATTGTGTTATGGGGTGTTTAAGTTGAAAAAAACAAAGGGAATTGTTGTCCGGATTGCTATTATACTGTTGGTTGCCATAATGTTGGGCGCGCCGGCGCTTGCCAAGAATCTCAGCAAAACAATAGATGTGACGTACAAGGACATAAAGATTTATGTAGACGGCGAAATCATTATTCCAACAGACGCTTCCGGGAAAATCGTCGAGCCGTTCATCTATGAAGGCACGACATATCTGCCGGTCCGGGCGGTCAGCGAAGCATTGGGGAAGACCGTCGAATGGGACAGCACCTCAAACAGCGTGTATATTGGAGAATCGATCCCGCAAGAAATCACCGAGATAACTGTCGGCACTGCTGAGGAGCTGGTCGCCGCATTAGGTTCAAATAGGAAAATACTATTGCAGGAAGGTGAGTATAACCTGACAAAAGTAAGCGCAAGCTATGTGAACAATCCCTCTGTTTCATTCAGGGAAGAATATGATGGCCCGGAGCTTGTGCTCACAGGAATACACAACCTGACGATCCAAGGGCTTGGCGACAACCGGAGCGAAATCGTCATAGAGCCGCGATATGCCTTTGTCATGAGCTTTACGGACTGCTCAAATATCAGCATCGACAATATTAAGGCCGGGCATACCGAGGGAGGCTATTGCGCGGGCGGCGTCTTTTCATTTGAAAACAGCTCCGCAATCAGAATCAACGAAGCGTCGATGTACGGCTGCGGAACATATGGGCTGCGCCTGGCGCGCGTCATGGATATGAAAGTCGCCGGTTCGAGCATATACGAATGCACATATGGCATCATGACTGTAGATTCCTGTGCAGACATATCATTTGAAAACTGCATATTCAGGGATAACACGGGCTTCACTATGGTCGGGATAGGTAATACATCAGGATTCACGATTGATTCCTGCGAATTCCTGCGCAATACTCCCTATTGGGATTATCCCTACCCTATGTTCTCAATAAGTCAGTCAGAAAATGTCGTAGTCAAAAACACCAAATTCGCTGACAATGTGGCGAACGGGCTGATTGAACAGGAAAACATCGAATTTGACTCGTCAAATACTTTTGAAAATAATCAATTTGATATTGTTGGATGATTGTATATGAGAAAGATCGTTCTGATTTCAATCTCGCTATTTCTATTGGTCATGGCATTCGCGAGTTGCAGCAACTACAATGACGGCGAATCACAAACGGGCAGCAGCATTTCTTCAGCCGCAACCGCCTATTCCAGAAAGATGGATGGGACAATAATCAATTGGAACGAAGTAGGTTGCGCCTACTCAATTGAAGAATCCGGCGATGTCGCGCTTTCTTA
>WRNQ01000198.1 GCA_009776565.1 Synergistaceae bacterium
CGGCAACCAAAAGGCGATATAATAGACAAAATATGTATGGAGATAACAAGTATTCAAAACAGGGTGGAATCCACTTGGGCATCTAATTTTTTGCACGATATGCATGACACAATAACCCGCAAACGCAGTCTTGTAAGCGCAATTCCCGCCAACGATACTGAAAGAAGCCTTATGTTTCAAGCAATATCCGCAATTGACAAACTGGGCGGCGCCGAATATATGGAACGCGTTTTTTCGCTGCGTACATTCGGTAACTCAAAAACATTTGAACGTGATGTAAAATCACGGATTTTGAGCATATTGCGCAAGTATTTGGATAACGATGACGATGNGACTGACGAGGACATACTGAGACAAGTTGGAATCGTTAANTACCCTGAGCAATTTGAGTTTTGCGGAAATATCTCAGTTGCGTTCAATTCCGGGGTTATCGACTTTTCACATCTGCAAAGCGGAGGAACGATTTTTTCGTCAGACTTATCTTCAGGAAGCATTACTATTTGCCCATCTGTTGAGTCGGTCTTAACAATAGAAAACCGGGCGAATTATGTTGAATATATACGAAGAATAAAAACGGAAAAAGAGTTGGTAATTTACCATGGAGGACAGTTCAGTCCGCGAAAGCGCGAATTTTTGCTGATGGTAGCAAAGGCGCTGCCAAAAAACTGTAAGTGGTATCATTGGAGCGATATTGATTACGGCGGGTTCATTATGCTATCTCGTCTTCGCAGGGAAATAGCGTCGGCAGTCATCCCTTATCGCATGAGCGTCAGCGAACTTGAGCGTTATAGCAACCTGGCGGCGCCAACGAGCGCGGCATACACAGAAAAGCTCAAGAAATTAAAAAGCTGCAACGAGCTTTCGGACTGTTATGATTGCATAGAATATATGATAAAAAACAGGCTGCGCCTTGAACAAGAAGCTATGTTGATCCGAGAAGGGGAGATACTGGAGAGATAATGATTAACCGCGAAATACACGAAAAAATAATATTTGAAAAAGAGTGCTACCTGATTCAAGGGGCAATTTTTGAAGTATATAAACAGATGGGGTGCGGTTTTCTTGAGGCGGTATATCAGGAATGTCTTGAAAAAGAATTCCAAATCAGGGAAATACCGTTTGCATCTCAACATAGTATTACGCTTACCTATAAAGGGATACAGTTTAATCAAAAATATATACCCGACTTTATTTGTTATGACAAGATTATTGTTGAACTAAAGGCCGTTCAAACTTTTGCACCTGAGCATAAGGCCCAGATTCTCAATTACTTGAAAGCAACAGGGTTCAGTTTAGGGTTGCTAATAAATTTCGGGTCACACCCAAAAGCAGAAATAATACGCATGGCAAACACAAACTTTTCGCGGTTTAATAATCAACATGAGGACTACACCCATGAACAAACCCAAAATTCGAATCCCCGAACATTACCGCCGAGAACGTGGCGAAGATAGCTGAACTGTTCCCCGGAGTGGTTGCTGAGGGCAAAGTTAATTTTGAACTGCTACGCTCAATGCTTGGCGAGGACGTTTTCGGCGATGAAGCATACGAGTTTACATGGGTGGGCAAACGCGCCGCCATTGCCGAAGCCGGGCGACCTATCCGCAAGACGCTTCGCCCCTGCGTGGATGAAAGCAAAAACTGGGACAAGACTGAGAACCTTTACATTGAGGGCGATAATCTTGATGTATTGAAGTTGTTGCAAGAAAGCTATCTCGGCAAGGTGAAGATGATATACATCGACCCGCCGTATAACACTGGTAACGACTTCATATACCGCGACGATTTCGCACAAAGCCGCGAGGAATATGACGATGAAGCGGGAGTGTACGATGAGGACGGCGACCGTCTTTTCCGCAATACAGAAACCAACGGGCGTTTTCACTCCGATTGGTGCAGCATGATGTACCCGCGTCTTGTGTTGGCAAGGAATTTCCTTGCTAATGATGGCTTGATTTTCATAAGCATAGACGACAATGAAGTCTCGCAACTTCGAAAATTATGCGATGAAGTATTTGGTGAAGAAAACTTCATTGACTGTTTAATATGGAAAAAACGATATGGTGGTGGGGCAAAAGAAAAATATTTGGTTACGCTTCACGTTCGAGATATTCAAATTACTTGCGCCGAACACAAATGTGCGTGTGATATGATGAGCAAGAAAAAAAAGAACGAAATAACCATTCGCAGTTCAGCGGCCGAATATTTAACTTTTATTACCGCAAGTGGTGAAGGCGGCGTTGAAGCAATATATGCTGATGAAAATGTGTGGCTGTCACAAAAAATGATGGCGGAACTTTACAATGTAAATGTTCGCACTGTTAATGAGCATTTAAAAAAAATATTCTCAGATAGTGAATTAGAAGAAGATTCAGTTATCCGGAATTTCCGGATAACTGCTTCTGATGGGAAAACGTACAGCACAAAGCATTACAACCTAAAAGCCATCATAGCCGTTGGTTACAAAACAAACTCCGAACGCGCTGTGCAATTCCGCAAATGGGCAACAAATATCATTGAAGAATACACCGTAAAAGCATACGTCATGGACGATGAACGCTTGAAATCAGGCAGTATATTAACAAACAGATATTTTGAAGAGCAATTGGAACGTATTAGGGAAATCAAGCTTAGTGAACTGAAATTCTATCAAAGAATTACTGACATATACGCAACGTCAATTGACTACAAGGCGTGTATAAATCATTCCAAATTTACCGAGGACTACGGAAAGAAAATCCGCTTCTTTATCTACAACTTCGTATAATTGACAGAGATTGAACATAAAATAGAGGAAGCCAAAGCTCACTGCGCCCGCGAGCATTTCCGCGCTATCAGCGGAGACAAAGTTGTCTATCATGTGATTGACAGCTACGACAGGCTGTGGGAGTTGGTACGGGGATGAAAAGCCTGAGGGGAGCGAAACATGAACGCTGCCGCTAACGATGACATAGAGCTTTACAAATTCCTAATATCAAAACATATCATCGAAATAAATTTTGTAAATATCCTTGTAAGATCGGCGGGAGCTCNGAGCCCCCACCCTACATCTCAT
>WRNQ01000199.1 GCA_009776565.1 Synergistaceae bacterium
GGGGCTAGAGCCAACCTCACAATAGGCTGCCGAATCAAAAACAATCTTTCCACACGGAATTCCAATTCCATCGGCTTGCAAATAATTTGCAGCAGTTTTTAAAAGAGTTTCAACATATTCTTTCGGTAGTCCTTTAAATACTGTCTTTTCATCATATGCAAAACTAGTGCTATAGTTTTCAACATAGTTTTCTGTGTATCTTACTTCAATAATTAAATTATTATACCCTTCAGATGGAATATACTTGGCGCCAAGCGCGGCATAATAACTAGAATTTGTTGGCAACACCAATTCCAAAACAAAAGATCGTTCGCTATTTAGTGCGCTATTATTGGAAGCAATTAGTACTTCTGATGATTTGTATTCAGAAAGTGTCAACTCTGATATTTTTTCAAAACTAATCTTTAAACGTTTAGATTTTTCCAGCTCTATTATCTTCATACTTATATCCTCTCTATTTAATTTCCCAATAATTAAACCAATTTGAGTTAAATACATCAGGTAATTGTTGAATTACTGTTGGATCGTATAAGCTGTAGGGCGATATTCCATAGAAGTTCAACGCCGCTTGATGTGCCGCACTATATGGCATACCGCCTTGCATTAATGACGCTTCTTTTAATTCATGCAAATAGAAATTTGCATCGGCGCCTGTAATAACATTCCCATTGTTCAAGGAGTTTTGTATCCTTTTTATCATTGCCGAATTTTCTGCGGAAATCATTCCGTTTGAATTTAAATGGTTATTAATTGAGTCAATTCCCTGCTGTGTTGGCGTAGTAGTATAATCCCCAGCCGCTCTGGTCATAGCATCAAAAACATCCCCCACTTTTCCCAGCGTGTAGTATATGCCTGTCATCTCCGCCGCGTCAAACAGCGCCTTTAACTTCGACGTTTCTTCTCCGCTTAGCAGAGATTTCCCGGTCTGCACCTCGTATACCGGCCCGATATAGGTGATTTTTAGGCATATTTCGGCGAACTTATCCGCCTCTTCTTTGGTCATCGGATTTAGCTCGCCGGGCTTTAAGCCTAAGTCACGTTCCATGGCCCGGTTCGGGTTTGGCTCCTTATACCATAGATCTATCATACCTCTTATTATGGGCGGTAGATCGTTGCCGGTTTTGAGTTCTCTGGGGTTTAAACCCAACTGCCGTTCCAGACCCCTGTTTGGGTTTTGAGCTGTGTTGAACAGGATTTTCAAAAACACCATATCCGCATCGTTTAGCAGCGGATTAGAATTATGAAATTCTTTGTTCACCCCGTTAAGATGCGCTACTACCCTCTTGTCCTTGTCCCGCTTGCCGCTGAATCTTGCGCATACCTCTTCTTCCAGCGCATGCATGCCGTCGCGATACTTTTCCAATGCGCATTTTAAATTGTATATTCTCTTTCTGTTGTCCGTTATCTTTCTATGTCCGCTATCAAATTAATAATTCGATATCACACGAGCGTATTTTAGCCCACTGCCGGCGTTTTGGGCATCTTCTACCCTCTCGATGCTGCAGTTCGCTGCTTATGTCCGGGCAGGCAAGTTGACGTAGAGTGAGTTTTTTGCATGATCTGAGGAAGCGGGTAAAAAACGGGATGAGTGTCTGACGTGGTATTTGGCGTTTGGTGAGTTTGTTGCTTGGTTGGGGCAGGGGCGGGTTAGGAAGGCGCGGGGGAAGGTTACGCAGGAATAGCTGAAACGGGAAAAACGCTTGAAAGTTAAATTTTTCTATTGACTTTATGATTGGATTCGCGCATACTTATAAATAAGGAAAGTAAGATTTACAAGTTAAATGAGGTGACGAAATGGAAGTAGCAAAATCACGAGCAGAGGGCAGATTACCATCCCTATTGATATACGCCGGAAACTTGGTGTCAAAGAAGGTGATAAAGTTGTCTTTATTGAGGATGACAACAGGATATTTGTAGCAAACTCAGCAAAAATTGCCTTTGCTAATATGCGCGCCGCGTTTGCGGGCGAGGCGGAACGGCTTGGTCTAAAAGACGAGTGCGATGTCGTGGCGCTTGTTGACGAAGTGAGAGAAGAGATGTGGAGAGAACGATATGCGAATAATGATTGACACCAATGTCTTGATTTCGGCACTTGATCCGGTTCCCCCAATCGTACTAGAGATGCAGAGGGGATCCCGGGTCAAGCCAAAGATGACGAAGATGCAATCACTCGCCAGTATAAGCCCATTCCGATAATAAAAAATCAGCGGCGCTGGATAAATCCGGCGCCGCATTTTCTCATTCGCAATTGCAAGGCATTGCACTGCATTTTACGTAATTTATTATGCTTTGCACATAAAATACAGTGCAATTCTGCGGTTCGCGGCTTATCTTGAGTTGAAGTATAAACTGTTCTTTGCCATCATTGCTGTATGGTAGAAGCAATCCTCCCTTGATAATGCTTGTATTTCTCCGGGCAAAGCACTTAATTTATTGACGCATTTATCGTGTGAGTTTTTTATACCGTCATAGGCCGGCTTTTCCAATTTGCCTTCTATGCTTTGGAAAATATAACAATTATTTGGCGTTACGCCGTCTAATATATTCCCGGCAAGCCGTTTAAGCGCTCCGTTTACTGTAGATTTGGATGCTTGCAGGGCTTTTTCTGTATAATCCCTGGTGTCTTTCAGTTTTGCTAAATCTCTTGCAGCGTTTGCTATATCATTGCAGCGGCAACGCGCCATATTACTTCACCCCTTGCCTAAGGCGGCTTTCAGCCGCAAGTTACGAGTTACGAGTTATAGATTACGGGTTACAGATTACGGGTTACAAGTTTCGAGTTACGAGCTACAAGTTTCGAGTTACGAGCTACAAGAGTTATGGACAGCTTTCTTGACTCTTACTAACGATTCCGGGGGTTTTGTTGCTACCCAACCGGCATTACATATCCGTGATTTCCGCGGCAAGTTGCGTATCAGTATCCTTGAACATTTCTTTTATTGCCAAGCCGGTGCTTCTAGCCTCTTTCAAAAGATCGTACTGACATATAAAACCCTCTTTTATTTCAGTGCTGCATTCCTTGAAGGCATTTTGTGACAGCA
>WRNQ01000200.1 GCA_009776565.1 Synergistaceae bacterium
ATTTATCAAAGAACTTGATGTGGATACGAGAGATTCGGACTTTCACATTTATAATCTTAAAAATATAAATGCTAAAAATGCCGCGGAGCAATTAAGCACTATTCTGGCAGCAAGTGCGCGAATGCAGCCGAATGATCCAGCCGCAAATATTCCACCGACCGTAGTTCCTGACTTAACAACAAATAGTCTTATTTTTTCAGCCAGCAGAGCGCAGTATGAATCTCTGGCAAAAATTCTGGATCAAATTGATGTGCAGCCAAAGCAGGTCCTTCTCCGGGGGCTTATTGCGGAAGTAAACTTATCTAACCTTGACCGCGCGGGGATAGACTGGTCGACTTTCGGAGGTAACATTATGGGAGACGCGGTATTGGGCGCGCAATTAAGCCTTGGCGGCGGCGGCGTCCCTTCGCAATTTCTTGATTGGTACAATAGACTTATGACTCAGGAAGAGGATGTTTATGACGAAAGAGGAACTTTTATCCGAACAAGGACAACCACGCGAGCTGCGGCGTTGATTTATTCATATGTTGAAATGCTGAAACAGTTTGACGCGATAAACGTGCTTTCCATGCCGCGCATAATGTGCCTGGACAATCAGGAAAGCTCTTTCCAGATTGGAGACGTAATACCNGTCCTGAAGGGAACCGCTTCTGACCTGGCNAATCCAAACGCTATACAAACTAATTATGACTACAAACCCACTGGTATAACTCTNACAGTTACGCCTCAAATAAGAAGCGGAAACCTTGTAGCTTTGGATATAGTTCAAACNACTGAAGATGTAAAAAGCAGCGGCGCCACTCCGACAACTCTTAAAAGAGAGATAAAAACTTCTGTCCTGGTGGCAAACGGAGATACGGTCATTTTGGGAGGGCTTGTACGGGAAGCTGAAACCGTATTGAGACAAAAAGTCCCGGGTTTTTCGTATATCCCTATTATTGGCGGGCTTTTCTCAAAAACAGTTAAACAGCATCAGAAAATTGATTTCATGATGTTCTTGACACCTTATATTGTGGAGTCTCCGGAACAAATACAGCCGATAACTAAAGGCATAGTGCTTTCCGGAGATATGGGATTATCTGAAGCTGAAAGCGCCGTACAACAACGACTTGAAGAGATCTTCAGAAAATCACAAAAAAGGCGATAAACAGTAATATACTGCAAGTCTTATTTAGTAGCGCGTATTAAGTCGCTGCTACTATTTTAAGCTGCGCCAGATAATAGCAGGGGGATTTATTTGTGGCAAAAGTTGAATTAAACAGTATTATTAAAAATGTTTCAAGTATGCTGCCTGAAGCGATGAGTCTCGACGTTTTGAGGAGCGCGAAAATCATGCCAATCAGCATAGAAGATGAAATACTAACTGTGGCGGCGGTATCGTTTGATGCATACCCAAAAGCTCAGCTTCTTGGCGCGGCAATGGGTTTACCTGTAGAGATAGAAACATATCCGGAAAAAGAAGTGTTAGATGCGCTTCACTCCCTATACGACATGCGTAGCGGAGTAGCTGATGAAGCTGCAAGGAAAATGGAAGGCATTGACGACATTGACGATCTGTCGCGTGAAGATGTCTTAAGCGATTCTATTGATGTTCCTGTTATAAAATTAGTGAACGGTCTTTTCGTTGATGCGATAAAACAGAGGTCAACAGATATTCATGTGGAGCCATATGAAAATGAAGTCCTGATACGTTTTAGAATTGATGGAGTTTTACAGGATAGGATGCGGTTGCCCAGAACGCACCAGGCGCCTTTGACAAGCCGTATAAAGGTCATGGCTAAGATGGATATTGCCGAACATTTTACCCCTCAGGACGGGCGTATCGGTATAACGGTAGGGGGAAGGTCAGTAGATGTACGAGTTGGACTTGTCCCTACCCAACATGGAGAACGGATTGCAATGCGTATGCTGGACAAAGGTCATGGTCTTCTGACTCTCGAAGATTTGGGAATGGAAGTACAAGAGCGCAATACCATGGAATCGCTGATTACTAATCCGCATGGAATGATTCTTTTTACAGGCCCAACCGGTTCCGGAAAAACAACCAGTCTTTATGCTATTTTACAAGCTCTTGCAAAGCCAACGATAAACGTGATTACTGTGGAAGACCCCATAGAATATGACCTTCCGGGAGTAGCGCAAATCCAGGTAAATGAAAAAGCGGGAGTTACTTTTGCGGGGGCGCTACGTTCTATTTTGCGTCAGGACCCGGATATAATAATGATAGGAGAAATGCGGGATTATGATACCGCTCATATTGGAGTACAATCTTCCCTGACAGGACACCTTGTGCTTTCAACGCTTCACACCAACGACTCGGTAAGCGCTGTGATAAGACTTGTAGATATGGGAATAGAGCCATATCTTGCCGCAAGCTGCATTATTGGAACCATAGCGCAACGCCTTGCAAGAAGGCTATGTGTTCACTGCAGAAAAGAGGAAGCTGCTCCAAATATGATAGCAAAACAGGGAATAGANAAAGTATACAGACCTGTCGGTTGCCATAAATGCAATGACACTGGGTATCGAGGAAGGCTTGGCCTATACGAGCAGTTCATTATAACTGATGAGATCCGCGAAGCGATAGCAACCGGAGAACAGGTCTCTAAACTAAGGGAACTCGCGCGGAAAGACGGGTTCCGGACTTTGTGGGAGATAGGACTCCAAACTGTAGCCGACGGGAAAACCTCACCCGAAGAATTGTTCAGAGTAGCAGGGGAAGACTAATATNTCTATCCCCTGCTTTTCCACAGAAGGCGATGCTCGTCCATATAGTGCTCAACAAGCCCTTTTTCGGAAAGCCATGTCAAATGAGAGGCGACGGAAGACAGATTAAGCAAAAAATGGGATGCGTCCATTGCAATCTCATGCTTGGACGCCAAAACAGCAAGAATCTCTTCCCTCGAACGCGGAGTCGAGCAAGCAGTCAGGATTTCTTCCGATACTTTTCGAAGCGAGTTTCGATTTGCCTCAACAAGTGGTTTAATATCTTTTACAGGCGCCGCGTGGCACGGCACAAACAATTCCGCGCCATTT
>WRNQ01000201.1 GCA_009776565.1 Synergistaceae bacterium
GATAAAAGAACCTGAACTCTTTAGACCCAATACTCCCTTCGGCATCCGGCATCCGGCATCCGGCATCCGGCATCCGGCATCCCATTTTACTCTAGCAACGATAAGCTTAGTGTCAACAATCCATTAGCATACCATAAATCAAACCTACAGTTTCTTAAAAAACAATCTCCATCCAAAGAAAGAATCTTAAAATACCCCAGGAAAACACCGGATCTTTGTCTTGCACGGAGACACCGGTTTTTTATATTCATACAAGGAGTGTTCCATGAAAAATGCATTCAAACTATTAGGTGTTATCGCCCTGGCAGCGGTACTGGTACTGGGTTTTGCAGCTTGCAGTGATAGCAGCAGCGACACAGACGACTATGATCCCGGTGATCTCATGGATCCCAATAACCCCAATAGTCCCTTAAACCCCAATAACCCCACCACATACCCATTGTGGACCGGAAGTATGACCTACACTGCTTTCAAGGGAATGATAGAAGCATTGTCCGATGACGATGCCCCAATCGTTGCAAGCGGAAGCTGGGAAGCTTTTGAATTAACAAAAGGAGAGTACAATTACTATGTTGAGGAGATCTCAAAACCCGCAAACGAAGCCTACTTTGGCAATTTTAAACAAAACAATTGGACTGTAAAAGAAATTAAAAGCTATTTTACAGATATGGGTATAAAGAGCGATGAAGCTGATAATATAGTATTAGCTATATTAACCTACGATAATCTTAGCTTGTTTTACAGGAGCGGTAACATTGTATACTTACTTACGAAAGCCGGTACAAGAATCGCAGATTATTTTTATATCCCCTGCAAAGGCGGGGTAGAGATTAGGCGCTATACCGGTACAGACAAAAATGTAACCATACCTTCCACACTGGGCGGTAAAGCGGTTGTTTCAATTTGGGGCTGGGCAGTCCCCGATGATCACGGTAGCTACGATAATGGCGGTGCCTTCTATCGCAAGGACCTAACCAAAGTTGTCATCCCAAACAGTGTTACAAGCATCGGGCCGGCTGCCTTCAAACACAACGAGCAGCTTGCCAGCGTAAACATCCCAGACAGTGTTACATACATTGGGGAAATGGCATTCGGTTACACAAGGCTGACCAGCATTACTATACCCGGCAGCGTTAAAAAAATTGGGTTTAAGGCTTTCGAGCGTAGCTATCTTAAGACAGTTACCATCCAGAAGGGCGTCACCACAATTCCGGAAAGCGCTTTCTGGTTAAATTTAATTGAAAATGTCAGCATCCCAAGCAGTGTTACTGCCATCGAAAACGGAGCGTTCGTTTTTAATAAACTGGGAAGCATTATTATACCGGACAGTGTTAAAACGCTCGACCACGGTGCATTTGGCTTTAATAAACTGACCAGCATTACCATTGGTAAAAATGTAGACTTTATAGGTACGCCATTTATTGGAAATACCACTGGTACTTATGACGAATTTCATGCATCAGCTGTTCACAGCAAAGACGATTTTATCTCCTCATATCCATATGATACTTATGGTTTTGAAGATGCCTACAATAATGACTACGGCCGAATGGCGGGTACCTATACGAGGGTTGATATAAGCGAAACAGACTGGACCAAAGATTAGTAAAAAACAGTGCCGGGCGCATTGCGTCCGGCTTTTTTTTAACAACAACTTTGCGCCTTTGCGTCTTTGCGTGAGGCATTTTCCTGCAAATTCCTGCGCCGCTGTGAGAACTTTTCAACAGCGCCCTCCTCTTTATAGTATTTTTTTAAAAATTTTCTCAAAAAACCAAAGCAATTTCCATATCCGCGCAGTATATATATCAGCGTGACATGTGCTAAAATTACAATTGAAGGGGCTTACTATGGGAATGGTACAAGCGGAAATCTGTTTAAAAAACATATGCGATGAAGGACTTGCTTTACATGGGTATATCAAAACGGAGGAAATTAGAACTGCAACTGTCACAGCAATAGTGGATACAGGCGCCATGTCTCTGGTTATCACCGAAGAACTGCGCCAGAAATTGGGACTTGAAGTAAAGCAGGAGAAAACAGTACGAATCGCCAATGGCCAGCGGGTTCCCGGTAAATTAACCGAAGCAGTAGAAGTCCGGTGGAAAAACAGGGAGTGGGCAGTTCAGGCTCTGGTAATACCGGGCGCTGACAATATACTACTCGGCACCATTCCTCTTGAAGGATTAGACCTCATGGTAAACCCTGTCACACAGGAACTTACAGGCGTTCATGGAGAAGACGCAGAATATTTGGTGTTGCAGAGTATTTTTGCGTGATGCCATAACCTAATTTATCCCTTGCAGAGGCACGGCGGTACATAGCGCTCTCGGTGGAAGAAGAAGAGTTCTCACGGCGCTCACGGCGGACCACAGCGGAGCACGGCGAAAGAAGTTAATAGGGTAGAAGATTCCAGAAAGTAGATTTCGCATAATTTTTAAAAAAATCTTAACCCCATTATTCTTCCAAACTTTACTGCACATGAGGGATAAGAAATATTTTCTAACAACAACTTTGCGCCTTCGCGTCTTCGCGTGAGGTCCTTCCCAAAAAAACAAGGGGGCCCAGAGGCTACCTGATTTAAATATAAGGTTTTTCGATTGGTAGTTTTTAACTTTAGGATATTTTATTTTGTTCACACTTAGGGGATTCAATGATCAGCAGTTGCGATCTTTTCTCGTACCAGTGTGCTCAATATTTCTTCTGGTTTTTCATGGGAGGTTTTTGCTCTTTCGGCGAGATATTCTGCAGTGGTAGTATCTATCCTTACCATCGGGATACGAATACGCGCTTTTGATGGGTCAACTTTTGGCGGGTTATTGGTATAATATTCATCAAGAGCAAACGCTTCTTCTTCTGTCATTCCTTCCATAACTTTCTCCTAAGTTTCCAATAAGCTAAAAAAAATACTTCTGCATTTCATAACATGAAAAATACAAACATGATCATCATATTCATTATATAAAATTTCCAGCAGATTTCCACTCGTATCAAACCCAAGTCTTATAAATCTATTGC
>WRNQ01000202.1 GCA_009776565.1 Synergistaceae bacterium
TTGNATAAGTTCTGGGATTCCAACGGAAGGTTCATGCTTGACGACCCAAAGACGCTGACGATAACTCAAGGAGACGGAAAGGTAACCACAATAACTATTTATTCCAATGATACAATGGGTGACCTGGTCCGCAAGTTCAATGACGCGATAGCAAATGGGCTTGGACAGGCTGGACTTGTAAACAACAACGCGATGAACTTTGCGTCCTTCGTTACGGATCCGACAGTAAATACCTCGGAATCGGTAATGGGAACAATAATTCTCCGGTCCGCGATAAACGGGATAGGAGGAACGCTGAATATTTCAGGAGACCAGGATCTTATGGACGCATTGTCGCTGAACGTTATCCAGCAGCCTGTGGAGAATGAATTCTACGTGTCGATACAGGACGCGCACAGCGGGCAACCGGTCGTAAGCAATGTAAAGGTATCGGGCAACTACGCTGTGGGATTGATTCATCCGAACCTGGACTTTGAGTTTGATCAGAACGCGGACATGATAGTCTCGTGGAACGATGTCACGAAGAAATATGAAACTAAGTCATTAAACGGGTCGTTCAGTACGGTAATCCATATATCGGATAATACTGCGGTATTCCAGATAGGCGCCAACGAGGGAGAGGACATGTCGATAGATATTGGCGACATGAGCACGCGCGCGCTTGGGTTGCATAAAGTATTGGTGACAGACCGCAAGTCGGCTTCACGTTCGATAACAATAATTGATACGGCTTTAACTACTTTAGCGACACAAAGGTCTAAACTTGGGGCCTATCAGAACCGACTAGAATATACGATAAATAATCTGACAACCGCAGCAGAGAACTTGACGGCATCCGAGAGCAGGATACGCGATCTCGACATGGCAAAGGAAATGATGAACTTCACGAGACTCAACATCCTGATGCAGTCCGGCCAGGCAATGCTTGCTCAGGCAAATCAATTGCCACAGAATATTCTGCAGTTGCTCAGATAATTTTAAAGAACTTTCTTTCTCATTCACTTTCTCCTTTCATAAAAACCACTTCCAACGTCGCAGGAAGTGGTTTTTTTTGTCTTGCCCCTTCACAAAAACCCATAAAAAGTTTAGAATGCGTATAGTTTAAATATTAACCAGGAGTGATTTTTTATGGAAATAACCAGAGAAAACGCGTTGTCAATATTAAAAAAACATAACAGTGACATAAAACATGCGCTCGCAGTAGAAGCAACTATGAGATATTTTGCCGGAAAAATGGGGGGAGACCCTGAACTTTGGGGATTTGTGGGAATAATCCACGACATCGACTGGGAAGAATGTCAAAACGATATATCAAAGCATTGTAATCTGGCGCCTGAGATATTAAGAGGCGAAGGCGTCAGCGAGGATATTATTCACGCTGTGCAATCGCACGGATACGGGGCGTGTACTGATGTGAAGCCTGAAAATGATATGGAAAAAGTGCTATTTACGATTGACGAGCTAACGGGATTGATAATCACAGCGGGACTGGTTCGCCCCAGCAAATCCCTATCGGACCTTGAAGTGTCTTCCGTCAAAAAGAAATGGAAAGATAAGACATTTGCAAGGAGTGAACCGCGAAGTTATACTAAAAGGAGCGGAAATGCTTGGGAAGCCTATCGAAGAGTTAATCGAATGGGTCATTCTCGCGCTTCGCCCCGTGGAAAAAGTAATAGGTTTTTAGTAATGGAGGTGAAATTTATTGGCGGCGCAGGTGAAGTTACGGGCTCCGCTTATCTGATAGAGTGCGCAGGGAATAAAATTCTTGTTGACTGTGGAATGTATCAGGGAAAAAATGAAAATGATAACGCCAGTATATTTCCAGTTCATCCTTCAACAATTGACGCGATTTTGCTTACCCACGCCCATATTGACCATTCCGGGCGAATACCTTTGCTTGTTAAAAACGGATTCAAAGGTAAAGTGTGGGCAACCACCCCAACAAGAAAACTGCTTCCAATATTATGGCACGACAGCGCGCATTTAATGCGCGAGGACGCCGAATGGGAAACCCGAAAAAACGCAAGAAAAGGTCTTCCCCCGGTAACTCCGCTATATGACAAAGATGACGTTGATGACGCAATAAAAANACTTAGTTCCATAAGNTATGACGAAAACATAGATGTCCTGCCNGGGGTTTCAGTGCGCTACAGAGACTCCGGACACATTATCGGAAGCGCAATGCTTGAAATAACTATTAACGAGGGGGGAAAAAGCGTAAAAATTGCTTTCAGCGGGGATATAGGTCCGATGAAAACAGTCATGGAACGGCGCCCTGCTATGTTAAGCACAGCAGACTATGTGATAATGGAATCCACTTACGGAGACAGGCTGCACAAGTCACAAGAGGATACAAGGCGGGAATTCCGGGATGTAATATGCAAAGCCATAAAATCAGGCGGAAAAGTTCTGATTCCGTGCTTTGCAGTTGACCGCGCTCAACGTATACTTTACGAAATTTGCCTTATGCAGGATGATAATTTAATCTCGAAGAATATTCCAATTTACCTGGACTCCCCGATGGGGGCAAAAACAACCGAAATCTACAAAGCGCACAAAGATTTTCTTTCAACTGAAATTCAAAACTATATCACTCAGAATAAAGAGCCGTTTTCGCCCGCAGGGCTTGAAATCGTGCAAAGCGCCTCGGAATCTCAAAAGATAAATAATGTAAAATGCGCAATAGTCATTGCAGGCAGCGGAATGTGTACCGGGGGCAGAATTGTGCATCACCTGAAGCATGGACTGTATGAGAAAAAAAACCATGTGATTTTTGTCGGATACCAAGCTCAGGGAACTTTAGGCCGCAGAATTGTCGACGGACAAAAATTCTTACGCGTAGCCGGAGAAGAAGTTAGAGTGCAGGCTCAAATACATACTATTAACGGATTTTCAGCTCATGGAGATCAGGATGACCTCGTTGACTGGGCTCTTAATTTTAAAACAAGTCCGATGTATGTATTAATACATGGCGAGCCTAAATC
>WRNQ01000203.1 GCA_009776565.1 Synergistaceae bacterium
CGCTCTGCTCATTGACAAATAGACACAAGGTGGCGCCGCATACTTCGTAGCCCTGCTCTTTAAGAAGCAGGGCCGCCACGGAGCTATCCACGCCGCCGCTCATACCTACCAGCACTTTTGAGGTCATCTAGTAATTCTCCTATACTCGGCTTCTGTCATATATTGTACCACAAACGCTTACGCGGTTGTAGTTGGCATTTGCCTTTCGGCAAAGCCAACAGCAATAAATAGGCGCTCAGACTTCAAAATCGAAGATTTCGGCCTGTACAGCTATTATACCCTATTTCCATGACGATGTCACGCGCTGAAAAATATTATATAATTATTATAATTGCATTATAATTACCATATAATTGCTTGCCTTAAAATATCGTTATAACATTGCTGCGTAATTATAATGGAGTAGGGAAAATAAAAGCAAATAGCCAAAAATGTGGTATTCGTTGAATTTCATGAACAGTATAGTAAGTATTGGAAAATACCTGATATGGATATATAAATAAACAAATTTGTTTATTTAACAAAGAACGTCCATATAAAACACAATCTCCCTCCGACAATAAAAACCGGAAGGAGATTACGTAGATCGCTTTTAAGTAAAGAGCAGCGAAAGTCGCAAATCGCAAATCATTAATCATTAACCCTACATAGAACAATAATAATTTGACATTTGCGTTTTCGTTTGATATAGTGTGTGGTGAGAGAATGAAGCACAGGAAACGGGGGCGCAGTATCACATGATGTATAAATACGATAAAACACCGTTAAGTGGAAAGATTAGCGACTATGAAGACGAGCTAAGAATACATAAGGTTGACGAGACAGAATGGGAGACGCATTGGAACAAGCTGGTAAATCGCTTCCACTACTTGGGTTTTAACAGCTCATTCGGAGGACGGGTAAAATACATCATTACACTGGGAGAACGAATTGTAGGGGCGATCAGTTTTTGTTCGGCAATGTACCGGTTGGGGCCAAGGGACGCCTATCTGGGGTGGGATGAGGAAACAAGAATCGCCATGCTACCACATCTGGTGAACAACAACCGATTTTTGATTCTGCCTGAGATCAAGGTAAAGAACTTAGCGTCGCGGGTATTGTCGATGAGCCTTCGTNAGATGCAGGAAGATTGGGAAAAGCAGTACGAAGTATTGCCGTATATGGTGGAGACATTTGTAGACAAGGAACAATATCTTGGAACATGCTACAAGGCATCTAACTGGATATATTTAGGAATAACGAAAGGATATGGTAAGATAGGAAAAGGCTTTGTGTACCATGGGCGGAAGAAAGACCTCTACGTATATATTATGGATCGGCAATTTGCCAAGAGGTTCAAGCCGGATATAACGCGTGTAAATAACGAACGTACTGAACGGGAGGAGTTGAGCGCAATGTTAAACGGAATACCGATGTGGTACCCAAATTTATTGAAAGAACTCGGAATAACGGATAATCCAGCCCAAAAGATTATGCAGAAATTCATAGATCATCTAATGCGCTATATATCGTTCCTAGGGAGGAGCGAAAACAAACTTCATTTTACGTCGATGATACAGGGGTTGCTGAGCGACTTAAAGCGCAAGTCCATTGAGCCAATTGCGATTGCGTTTCAGGGCATAGATGCTGTACGCAATCTGACGAATTTCATGTCGAGGAGCAAATGGGACAATGCTGGGATGCTGGAAGAGTACCAGAAGGAGTCTTCTGAACTTCTATCCCATGATGAAGGGATGATTACCGGGGATGACACGGGATTCCCAAAGAAGGGGTATAAGTCAGTTGGTGTCGCGCGGCAGTATTGCGGTAACACTGGAAAGGTGGATAATTGCCAGTCCGGCGTGATGGTGGGATATGCTAGCACGAAAGGATATGGGCTTATAGATTATGAGCTTTACATGCCGGAGCAATGGTTCGACGCCGATCACGCAGGCTTGCGCAAAAAATGTGATATCCCCTCATCCATCCGCTTTAAAAACAAAAATGATATGTTGCTGGAGATGATACAGGACACGATTCAGTCCGGAAAGTTCCCGGCAAAATATGTAGGGGTAGATAGTTCCTTCGGCAGTGACAGCGATTTTCTGGATGGCTTGCCAGACAGTGTGATTTACTTTGCCGACGTACGCAGCAATCAACTTGTCTTTNTCAATAGGCCCGTCGTTTACACCCCTGCGTATTCTGGAAGAGGTAGAAAACCTAAAAGGGAAAAGACGGATGTAGCGCCGCTTACTGTGGAAAAACTCATAGAGGATTCTGAGGAACCATGGGAACGCGTAGTACTAGGCATCGGCGCGAAAGGTCCTGTCATCGCGGAGGACAAGTGCCTGCGAGTTGTTGAAGTGAGGGATGGGCTTCCCGGCAAAGACGTATGGCTATATGCCCGTAAACTGGATGATGGTACAATCAAATATGCGCTGTGCAACGAGTCAGCCGATGCGTCCAAGCAAGAGGTACGCAAACCGGCGCTTATGCGCTGGTCTATCGAGCAATGTTTCAAGGAATGCAAAGACTATTTGGGGATGGATCACTATGAATCCAGATCATGGGACGCATGGCACAGGCATATCTTGCTGACACTCATTGCTCATCTGTTCATCATCAAGCTGCGGATAGAGTTCAGCCGCAAACCGAATACGCCCAATCCTACCCCGTATGTGGAGGTTCCGGTTACTCTTGATGAGTACCTCAAAGCTGTTGAGCAAATGGCATCCCACGAGCAAATCAGCCATCCTGACATTTCGGCAATGCCAAGCAAACCACAGCAATTCATGACCATCGGCTTGATTCAAAAACTTGTTAACGCCACTTTCCCAAAGGTTGGACTCGTTGTTGATGAGGTAAACTACTTAGCATACAAGGCAGCGTCTGCATTCCGCTCTCACTCTGAGACTACTGTGAAGAAAGCTCTTCTTCAGCTCCAACTTGAATCATCAGGGTAACTGTTTATTCATGAATAATGTTCTATGTAGTATTAAT
>WRNQ01000204.1 GCA_009776565.1 Synergistaceae bacterium
ATAACCGGCGCGCTTTCTTCCGTTCCTTTGATAGCTAGCAGCATCGTCAGTAAAAAAGTTGCCGGAGGAGCGCGAGGCATAGTTTACGATGTAAAATGCGGAGACGGGGCGTTTATGCGTACTTTTGACGAGGCAAAAATATTGGCTCGGAAACTCGTTTCGCTCTCCAGAGAAATGGGGCTGAAATCATTTGCCGTTATCAGCGATATGTCGCAGCCTCTTGGCGTCAATGTCGGAAATTCGCTTGAAGTGATTGAAGCCGTTGAAACTTTGAACGGACGCGGTCCTTCGGATGTTTATGAACTTGCTGTTTATTGCGCGGGGGCTATGATTTATCTCGCCGGAAACGCCGATGATTTAAATGCCGGAGTTCGAGCAGCGCGCGCGAGTATTGAGAGCGGAGCGGCTGCGGGAAAACTTCAGGAGCTTATTACAGAGCAGGGAGGAGTAAAAGATTTATGCAAGTTTCCATTAAAATATTTAAAAGTGGCGCCATTGCGCCGGGTTATTGAATGCAGGGAAGATGGTTATATTGTTTCAATAAATACCCGCGGAATCGGAGAATGCGTAAAGCGTCTTGGAGGCGGAAGAATACAGAAAAATGACCCTGTTGATACTGAAGTAGGGGTAAAGATTCTCAAAAAGAGGGGAGAAAAAGTATCAAAAGGCGAACCTCTTATGGAAATCTATGCTAATGACGATAAAAAACTAATGGAAGCTGAACCTTATTACGATGTTTTTTCTATTGGAAAAATGAGCGGGAACAATACTCAAAACTTGATTTACGAGGTGATTCAATGAGAATATTGTTTAAAACATTTTGCGCGCTTGTTTTTCTATTATTCATGCCGGTGAGTTCGGATGCTGTTGTGAATTTGCATTATAAAGAAGAAAGCGATATAGGGCAGCCATTTTTTGCGGTAATATCATCCGATATGCCGTTTACAAAGCCATCCGTTAAATGGTTGGGAAAAGTTATCCCATTGGATATCTTAAAATTTGGAAACAGTTATCGGGCATACGCTCTTTTAGGAGGGGCCGTAAATAGAGTTAAGGCCGGAACTTATCCTTTAGTATTCAGTGCTGTTCCTGGCGAGGGTGGCGCTCCGGTAAACAAATCTGTTAATATAAGGCTTAGAGCGCGTGAATATCCGGAAACCCGGTTGGAAGTCGCTCCTAAAATGGTCAATCCTCCGAAATCTGAATCGAAACGTATTGAAAACGAATCAAAATTAACGGCAAAAGCGAGAGCGGCTTTGACGACTAAAAAACTGTGGCAGACCCGCGCGCTGAATCCTCTTGATAATCTTGTAGTAACCAGCGGCTATGGACACAGAAGAGTATACAACGGCGTTCCAAGAGGTCATCATAGTGGAGTTGATTTAAGGGCTGGCTTAGGGACCAGAGTGCGCAGCATATATCCGGGAAATGTAATCCTTACAGGAGACCATTATTTTGCAGGGAAAAGCGTATATATTGATTCAGGGAATGGCGTCGTCGCCGCATACTTTCATCTTGATTCCATTTCAGTTAAAGAAGGTAGCTTCGTGAATGCGGGCGATGTCATAGGAAGAGCGGGCGCCACGGGCAGGGTAACAGGAGCTCATCTTCATTTAAGCGTATTCTTATCGCAACAATCTATTGATCCTATGGGATTGTTAAATGAAGAATTTTCACAGTCAGTTAAGTTATTAAAACAAATATCTTTGTAGGCAATTGTTAATTGTGAGAGGAGACATGTAAAAATGGTTCTGCAGACAAGTAACATAATTGAACAGAAAAACTCGAAAAACGAAGTGACGGATGTTGAATTTATGGGGAAAGAACGCATATGTTTAGTGTTCAGACTTGGGGACGAAGATTTTGGGCTTGATGTAAATGTAGTTCGGGAAATAGTCAGAGTTCCACCTTTTATAACACGGGTTCCGAATGCGTCGCATTACATCCGCGGAGTTATGAATCTCAGGGGAACCATAGTTCCGGTGTTTGATATGGAGCTTAAGATAGGTATTCCACCAACGCCGATAACAGATGAAGCCAGGATAATTGTCGTAACGCTCAACGAAATCACATTTGGAATTATAGTCAATGCTGTCAGGGAAGTAATCACCATTTATGAGTCTCAGATAGAGTCTGCAAATCAGGAATTTGCGGGTGAACGAAGGTATGTTTTAGGCGTAGCAAAGCCGACAGACGGTAGATTGATAGTTTTGCTTGATATATACACGCTTTTTGATTTAGAGCAGGTATTGGCTGAGGAATTATAATTGCTCCGAATTGACCTGCATACCCACAGCGTATTTTCAGATGGTACTTTAACAACAGACAAACTGGTATCTTTAGCTAAAAAAAGGCGCGTTTCCGTATTGTCGCTGTCAGACCATGATTCGGTAGACGGTATTCCGGGTTTCTTACGTTCTTGCAATAAACATAAAATAAAAGGCGTCGCGGGAGTTGAGTTATCTGCTAAATATTCCGGTACGCTGCATATTTTGGGTTATCGTTTCGATTATAAAAGTTTCAGCTCGTGCAGTTTATACAGGGAAATCCGGGAAAGCAGAGAGGAACGCAATACTACTATATGCAACAAGCTTAAAAATGCCGGAATAAATATTTCTTTGGATGAAATATATAAAGAGACAACGCAAGGTGTTGTTACCCGTCCGCATATTGCGAGAGTTTTAGTTAAAAATGGTTACGCATCCAATATAACAGAAGCATTTACAAAGTACCTGCAAGCAGGCGCCATTGGNTATGCTTCTCGTTTCCGAGCAGCTCCGGAAAAGTGTGTGTCAATAATCAGGGAATATGGCGGTCTTCCCGTACTTGCTCATCCATGGCAAACCAGTCCCGACTTATTTGACATAAGGGAACTGGTTATCAAATTAAAAGATTTTGGACTTTGGGGTATTGAATGTTATTCAAACTCTAATAATTCTGCCCATGTTTATGGTATCATTAAATTAGCGG
>WRNQ01000205.1 GCA_009776565.1 Synergistaceae bacterium
AGCAGGAACTTCAATGCCCCACTCCCATGATCATGGCGTGTCCTTTTTCCTTGATTTCAGCCCAGAGCTTTTGGTCGTCGTCTCCGTAATTGCCGGCTTTTGTACGGACTTCCCATTTTGTTTTGGGGTATTTTTCACTCAGCAGTTTCTGCATTTCCGTGAACAATTGATGCGTATCGGTGAAATTGATATCTACAATGTAGATGGTTTTTCCGTCCAGGTTGTCGATGCGCGGCGCCATNGGAATCTTGTCAATCGGCGGCGGCTGNCCAAGCGGGTTTAAAACCGTGAGTTTGGATTCCTGNGCNGGCAACAATCCCGCAAACAGGATAATAGCCATTATCGGCGACAGTACGGATAGTAACAAACTTGTTTTATTTTTCATTTTTTATCTCCCTTGGTTTCATGTATAGCAATTTCTGATAATATCCATTATATTAAATTCCGATTTAAATTTTTTCTTTTCCATTGCGAAAAAGCTCCTTTAAAGAGATTAGAACGCAAAAATGTCTATATAATTCTTAGCAATGTGTCTGCCGAAATTCTAGCTTCGAGGTATTCAATTATTCTTTTGAGTTCGATTTTTGCTTCCGCCTTTAGCCCTAAACAAAGTGAAATGCCATTGGCGTCCGTACTGATTCTATCTTTCATTCTCAGTCGCAATGAGGTTGTATTCGTATTGTCCAGCGAATATGAATGTATATGAACAGAATCTCCTTGCCGCGCTTTTTTGATATGCGAAAAATTAAACTCTTTTNTCATATAGTCACTAAAACAGTCTTGAACAACTAAAACTAAATGCTTACCTAAATGTTCAAATGTTTGAGTTTTATGATGCAACTGGACTAGAATCGTTTTTGCAGACATTTTCCAATTCATTCCAAACGTCTTATATGATAATTCATCTTCGGATATAACCAACCCTTTGGAATCAATAAACGAAGCACGTTCGCTCCAAAGGCTTCCCGTTGTATCAAGTGTTTGTAGTTCAATACCGATAAAATCAACAACTCTGTTTTCAAGAACGGATACAAGAAAATAATCAACACTCCCTCCAGGAATGGAAACTTCCGATAACAGGTGCAACTCGTTTCCTGGTTCATGAAGTGCAAGGAGGTGAACGCAGTCGATGAAAACCTGTCTGCGTTCAAGAAATCTATGGGGGCATATCATTACGACATCATATTTGCTATATTCGACTGAGCAAATACCGATCGAAATATTTGGGTTGCTCTTTCTCACCTTTACGCATTTTTTTTCCGTATACGGGCAATGCTGTGACAAAACAACGCTTTTCCAATCAACATCATCTCGCCCTGTAAAAACCCCAAAGAACTCTTTGACCTTGCTCATCAGTTCCTATCCTTTCCTCTGCGTAGTCGAGATATGCTTGCGCGATGTCTATCCCAACGGATTTCCTATTGTTTTCGTAGGCTACAGCCATCGTTGTTCCTGTTCCGCAAAATGGATCTAAGACAATTCCGTCCGGAGGACACGTTGTTAGTATCGGAGTTCGACATAAATCCGCAGGATATGGCGCAAAGTGTAGTTTGCGCCCCTGTGTATCTTCGGGCATGATATCCCATACATCACCCAATTTAGCCCCATCCGGATGATATTTAAGAAAGTAGAAACCTTTCGTTTCAAGTTCTTTTGCCCGACCAGAAACCTTTGTAGAGTCAGAGTGAGTGGTTCTCTGCTGACCCTTGATTATCATACGAAAATCAGCAATTCGCCCATTCCTAATCTGTTCAAGTATAGCATTCAGTTCCATAAAGGCATTTTGTTTTTGCTCATCATTCAACGCCGTCGATAGTTCAATTTGGCGTTTATATCTCACTCCGGTAACTCCAGTTGCCGACACGACGGCGCCATTTAGAATCTTCGGTTTCAGCGGTGATTTGCGAGCCATATCTACATCATAATAATAATTCCTTGATTTAACAAAATGAAACACGTTCTCGTGTACATTTCGTAATTTGTCCGTAGCATTATCAGGTGAACCTTTTACTTTATTCCAGATAACGCTGTTGCGAAGAATCCAGCCTTGCTCATCGCACATCCTTAATGCAATTCGCCAAGGGATACCTACAAGGTTCTTGTTATAGTAGCTATCTCCAATATTCAGCCAGAAGCTGCCTGATAGTTTAAGGACTCTGTGCAATTCACCAAATATCTCTAACAGATTATCGACATATTCTGTGTATTTTTTTTCAAGACCAATGCTTTCCTCTATATTATATTCACGTTTACCCCAGTATGGCGGACTGGTTATAGCCATATCAATGCAGTTATTAGGAAATGATCGAAGAATATCCAGCGAATCACCACATAAAAACAGAGGTTTAATCATTTCGTTAATAACGTAGTTGGAAATCATAATTACTCCTTCGCTAGTACTATCTTTATCCTTACATAAACATTTGCTTTCGTCCAACCGAATTAATGTTACTACGTGATTTCGTAAAATGGTATCGTTTTGTGGGGTTGCGTCAGGTGTACGGACAATACTTACGCCTGTTCAGGGTTTTGGCTTTGGTTGACCTTTTCTGTTTATACGGGCTTACCGCAGGTCGGTTATTCTCTTTTTCCGGGTATCCGTGCTGCGCAGTTCTCCCGGAGCGGCGATTTCTATCACCGGTTCAGTCATGGCGCCCGCCTGAACGCTTTTAGCCAGCGCCGGTAGCGTAAGCAAACGTTTTCTGATTTCCGGTATTTTCCCGCATTTGGCCTGATTCAATTCCACGCGGAAGAGTAAAATCTCCCTGCTGTTTCGCATTTCGAGAACCGCCCGGTAATCGACAAAACCGGGCATGTCCATGAGAACGCCGTCAAAAAGCGCGGGATATATCTCATCGCCTCCCGCAAGGCGCGTTATGTTGCCGATGCGTTTTCTTACAGCCGCGAATTTTCCGAGAGTTTTCGCGCCGCATGAACACGGATCCGGAATTAAACGCGAGA
>WRNQ01000206.1 GCA_009776565.1 Synergistaceae bacterium
CTTTTGCTTGAGTGCAGGGTGCATGATAACGGCAGTTTCGAGATAACGACGCCTGTCAAGGTTGGCGAAGAATCGCAGGAAACAAGCGAACCGCAAATTATTTCAACATTTTCATTCCCGCTTAGTTTTGACCCTGAATACACGCAGCAAGGGGAGACGATTATAATAAATCAAGACATAGTGTTGGACAGCCAGAGGCTCATAGTCACGACTGTTGAAGTATATCCCACACATTCAAGAGTGACCTTTACCGCTGATGATAGCAACACGGCGTGGCTTCAATCACTGGATTTCTATTTCGTAAATGATGAAGGTGACCGGTTTGATCCTATATCGAACGGGATTTCCGCCACCGGCTCTGTAGATTCGCCTATGATGGCTTCACACCGCCTTGAAAGCCCGTTCTTCTACAGAAGCAATCGCCTTACAATGTTTATCACTAATGTCATATGGCTGGATAAGGATATGGAGCGGGTTAGAATTGATCTGGCAAATATGGTTGCGGATACCTTGCCAGAAAGCGTAGTGTTAGAACGGGCAACGCGCAAGGGCAACTCATGGGAACTGGTGTTTTCCGCAATCAGTCGCAATAATGATAGCTCATATCAATTGTTTGGAACAGANTTCTATGATGATTTCGGTAATGAGTTTCGTTACAATAGCTGGTTGACCGGTATGACAGGCTATTATGACGAAACCGNAGGAGAATATATAGATGATGACCAAGGTAGATTCAGGGTACAGTTTACTCTTGATGATTTCCCCGGTGANGTTGTTTACCTGTCTCCATCCTATTCTCGCACAGTTGAGCTGGAAGTGCCGATCAGTGTGACAATAAAATGAGCAACANAACTTTTTCGCGAAAGTATATAGCAGATATTCATTTTTCTTGAAAATTGTTAGTTTTTTCCGGCGCTGTCTCCGGTGTCCGTTTTCCTGCGATATCTAAGTGCTGCGTTTTTGCGTTCCTTAGACGCTTCGCGGACGCATACGCAAATAGTAGAAACAACTAAACTTCCTGTTGCGATCAGGATTTGTTCACCACATTTGTCGCCCGCCAATATCAGCGTCCCAACAAACAATAGGCTTACTACTCCCAAGCTTGTATAATACAGTGTTTTCATTTTTGACACTCCTCGCTACTATCTATTTTTGCCCTCTGATAAATAGTAGCAAAAAATGTGTCCAATAAAACGGTCTCATCAATCAAGATACCCTGATTTCTTCTCCCTGATTTCTTCTCTGTTATGAATTTGGATGACTGATCATGACTGCAATGTAACTGCTGATTACCGTGATACCATTTTTTTCGGCGTAGTCCTTGCACTCGCGGAGTTTACCTTCAATGGATTCGTATCGCTGATTGCTCTCACTGTACCGGGCGTAGATTGTATCGTTCACTGTTCATCACCGCCATCTTCATCTTCATCTTTGCTCTTTAGTGCCTTTAGATTCTTTGCATTGAGCGAAGTGACAACTTTTTTCCCGGACTGGAGCTCGTATTGCTCACGGGCAGCCTTGGCGACAGACCCGCCTTGTTTGGCTATTTTTGACGACTCAGCCATTCCAATCGGATTATTCTCTTTCGATAAATCTGTTGCTGAAACTTCGGCGAGCATATTGAGGACAAGTTCCATGTTTGTCATGTTGTCTCTCAGGTTTTCCTTTTTCAAGTCTTTGAAAGCCTTATATTCGCGGGTCGTTTTCCCGCTCCATTCTTTAGTCATTATATCTGTAAGCGTAGCGAACTCCCGTGTCTCATTTACGCCGGAACGCTGCCATTCGTCCGTCAATTCCTTTCGCACTTCCATTGTTTTAATGCGTTGATTTATCCATTTTTCGCTATAGCCTTTTTTCTGATATGTTTGAATCGCTCTGTCAAATGTAATTTCCGGGTCTGCAAGTTCGTCAAGACGTTCTGCTCCGACTTGCGCGAGCCACATTTTGAACGGTTCGGCTTTAGGAGATGGAATTGACTGGATTATACGTAAAATCCCTTTTGTATTTGCGACATCTGTAAGGTAGCGTTTTCCGTCAGTAGCCATCATTTTCAGTTGGTGACAGATTGTCACCAACTCATTTCCTTCTTCCCTCATACGTTGCTTCATCTTGCGCCAATAGTTGCTCGCNCTCCGCTGAGTTGGTTGATCTGTCAGTATTCCGATTACATCAACAATTGACAAATACCAGTCCTGCTCTTCTTCGTTCCACTCCATTCTGACTTGTTTGTCATTAAAGACCTTTATTTTTTGTTCCTCACTCATTTCTTAACCTCCCCGACCCTACTATCTATTTTCCCCTCTGATAAATAGTACCAAAAAATGTGTCCAATAAAACGGTCTCATCAATCAAGGTGCGATAAAAGCTTTTCAGCGCGCATTTTCAGTTCATCTTTCAAGCTTTGCGGAGAAACAACCTCGCAAAGCTCACCGAATTGGAACAGCCAGCCGTAGAAAACCGGAGACAGCGCGACGCGGACGCTTACAGTAAAATGCTGATCACCGTCCGCAATCATAGTAATATCTTTGCCAAATCTGTCAATTGCAGTATTTGCAAGCGTATTATGCATCCGCAATCTCACGTTAGTTTCTTCACCGCCGAACATCCCGAACACTTTCTTTGAGTAATCCGCGAGGTCAAAACTGTCAGTTGAATTGCTTCTATTTTCACTAAGCTTCTTCACCCCGCTCATCTTATCGACTCTGTAATGAGAAAACCCCTTGCGCTCATCAGAATGCGCTATCAGGTAATAGTTCTCCTCGTTCCAAGACAAAACGATTGGGCTGACAATATACCGCGCTCCGTCGCGTCGGAACACCCTCTCCTTTTCGATGTTGTAATCAAAGTATTTGAAGCTGATCTTTTTGCCAAGCGCAATCGCTTCATGCAGCGTGTCAACGCTGTAGTAAATGCTCTCGTTCATATTCTTTACGCGGT
>WRNQ01000207.1 GCA_009776565.1 Synergistaceae bacterium
AAGCCCCTGGGCTCACGCGCCCCTGAGCTCACGCGCCGCCGGGCTCACGCGCCGCCGGGCTCACGCGCCCCTGGGCTCACGCGCCGCCGTTTTTTTACTTTAGTTATTACAATCCCCGTCAATGCTGCGAGCGCAAAGGAAACTGCCGCGCCTATTATGCCTGACAAAGGAGTTCCAGTCGCGTTGCCTGGGTCTGACGCGATGGCGTAATCAGGCAGAAGAGCAATATTCTCCTGCAAACTTGCAGCGCCAGCAAAAACGCCGCCCTTGGCCTCAAGTTCTGTTTTTGCGCCAAGGACCTGTTCCGTAGTTTTGCCAATCGCCCATTCCAGGCCGTCGGGGCGCGAGGACGCAAACGGCGACAAAACGCCTGCTACCACAACTGTCAGCGCCGCAAGCGTGATGACTAACTTTTTTATCGAAAATTCGCTATGGCGCCTTCCTGCTGGCGCCGAAGCAACAACCTCTGGACCCATTTCAGCTGGCGTCGAAGCTATAGCCTCCCCGAGTCTTCCTGCTGGCGCCGAAGCAACAATCTCCACAAGTTTATCAGTTTGTGTCGAAGTAACAACCTCCGTGAGTATATTAGTTTGCGCCGAATCAACAACCTCTGTACGTCTCCCCTCTTGAACAGACGCAACTATCTCTGTACGCCTTCCGGCTTGAGCTGAATCAATAACATCCGGGCGCATTTTATAGACAAAACAAAGTACTGACGCCGTTACAATTCCTTCGACAAGTCCGATGACGAGGTGGATAGGTAACATAAGCACCATAAATGTACCAAATGGAAGCTCAGTAATACCAGAAAACGTTGTTTGAAGAACAACGCCAAATGCCCCAATTTCAAGTCCTGCCACAACCGATGCAATAGATGCGACTGACAAGCGTTTGTATCCTGTCCCTACTCTCAATAGCGGCTTGAATATCAATGGGTAAACCAGAAGGCATGGAATTACGCCCATATTAAAGATATTGCAGCCCAGAGCCAATAGCCCGCCGTCTGCGAAAAAAAGACATTGAATAATGAGTACTGCCGAGAGGGAAAGAAACGCCGGAACGCCGCCAAGTAATCCCGCAAGCATTATTCCGCCGCCAAGATGCCCGGATGCGCCTGTCGCCGGAATAGCAAAGTTGATCATCTGTCCCGCGAAAACAAGTGCGCCAGAGACGCCCATGATTGGGACAATTTTTTCACTTAGCTCATATTTTTTGACCTTTGCAACCGACGCTCCGATTGCCGCAACGCTAACTGCATTCATCGCCATACCAACTGCCGGAGTTATAAGCGCGTCAGCCATATGCATTGCTCGTCACATCCTTTCACAGCATGAAAAAACAACAACCGAGCCATTAGATGATCATTTTGGTGATCATATTGAAAATTATACAAGCTCTATTTGTTTCAACAAGCCCGGTGGGGGGATTTATATGAATTTACGTGTATTCGCATGTATATGTCTTTTCCTTTTCCATACCCTCAAGTATTCAAGTATTGCACAGCGCGGTCTTCGACCGCGAGGAGTCAGGAGTCAGGAATCAGAAGCAAGGAGCGAGGAGCCAGAAGCCAGAATCTTGTTTTATTTGTAAGATTATCCTATGCAACAGCATAAGTTGGTTTTCCAACTTTATATATGCTGTAAGTGTAATACAAAATAGTACGAAATAATATCGCAGTAAAATAAGGAGGTTTTATTATGCAAAAAAGGTGTATTGCTTTGGAGTTAGCAGCGGTATTCTTGGCGCTTACACTGAATGTGACTACGTTCTCAAGCGAATTGATGATTGCCTATGCTAATAGCAATAGCGCCGGCGAAGAAACAATTCTACCAGGCGCGAGGGATCCCTGGAAATGGCCGTTCTTATGCGAGTCAATATGGAACACGCCGATTGGCAGTAACGCTGTATATGTTCCATCGGGGCTGCAAGAATCCAAATACCTTGGCGCAGATATTTATTATCTTATTGAAATTGACAGAAATGATCCTTTGAGGGAAATCAGGAGTATTTACAGGCCAGGCAAAGAGAATTGGTCATTATGGGGAGATGATCAGAAATATAGATGGCCTGGTTTTCCCGAAGACATATTTTGCACAATATATCCTGGCAATAATACTTTTAAATTTACAAATTTCTCCATTTAAAACCGAAAAATATACAAAAAATATCAAAAAAACATCAAAACCCATCAAAATATCTTCAAAAAACATCAAAAAATATCTATACCCTTTATTGGCGCCTATATTGACAAGCAAGTCGGCGTCGTGCTAGAATGACGAGGTCTGTTCGGTTTATGAATAGGCTTTTTGCCGCACGGTAAAGGTTCCTAAATTTCGCTGAATATAAATTTTTCTAAATAATTATTCAATCGAATACCTTTTTGACCGGCGAGACTGGGGATGTTCCAAAGGCCTCACAAGCTAGTATATATGCTTTTCAGGCTGGATATCCCAAAGGAGGTGTTCTAATGTATGCTGTCATAGAATCAGGCGGAAAACAGTACAGGGTCAAAGAGGGCGATGTGGTTTTTCTTGAGAGGCTCCAAGCCGAGAGCGGGTCGGAAGTCGTGTTTGACAAAGTCCTGGCAATATCCGAGGAAGAGGATGTATTGTTTGGCGCGCCTTACCTGGATGATAAAAGTGTAACCGCTAAGGTTTTGAACCACGGGAAAGACAAGAAGATAACTATCTACAAGTTCAAATCAAAAAAGGGTTACAGAAGAAAACAAGGGCACAGACAACCTCATACAAAAGTTCAGATCGAAAAGATAAACACATAAGGGAAAAGCAATTTAGGAATCAACAAGCGGAGATAAGTACCTAGAAAATCGGTAAGCAGGGATAAGTCCTGGGGAATCGGTAAGCAGGGATAAGTCCTGGGGAATCGGTAAGCAGGGATAAGTCCTGGGGAATCGGTAAGCAGGGAT
>WRNQ01000208.1 GCA_009776565.1 Synergistaceae bacterium
CCCGGCAGCCGTAGCGACCCGTTGAGCCTGAACCTTTATACGTATTGCGTAAACAACCCGCTCAGATACCATGACCCAAATGGTCATGCATATGTACCAATTACGCTAGCTTCTGGGAAGACAGCTTATATTAACGATTACGATGTTGGCTCTTATGTTATGAATGGCAAAAGTGGCTCCGCCGCTGTTATACAGTCTGGGCAAACTGCCAATACAGTCAACTTCAAAGGAGACATCATCAACCTCGGAACTGTTGTCACGGCAAATATAGGCGACAACACCTACTACAACTACGGCGGAACCACCACGGTAAACATGAACAACGGCACGGTAAACAATTATGGAACAATTGGAGATATATACGTCAACGGTGGAAATGCAACAGTTAACAACAGCGGAAACATTGACAGCATTTATAGTAATGGGAGTAGTAATTACCTTAATGTAATTACTACTGGTGGCAGTGTAGATCTTATCGATAGTGGGAACAGCAACCTTTTGGTTAATAAGATTGGCGGTACTATAGGACTTATAAAAACTAGTAGTGGTGACAGCAGTAACATGCACGCTGTTACATATAACAATTATACCGGGGGAGCATCAATACTCTCAGTATCATCTGATTGGAGTACAGCTCAATCGCGTGCGACCGAACTGTTGCGTGCGTCAGGAGGAGGAAAAAGCACAGCGAGTATAGTATCAGCCGAATCAATGAGAATTACAGGCTCAAGTCCGTTTGTAGTTGCTGTTCCAGTGAGGAGCTTTTTTGAAAATAGAGGTGCAACAGTACGTGCATCTAAATTGCTACTGGATAGAGTTTTTTTCAGAAATGATTTATATAGTGTTTCAGTAGCGTATGGCAATAATTCTTTTTCATTTATTTCGCGTCCAGAAGAGGATGGGAAAATATACTATGATTATAAGACAATAATCTTTGGACTTGGAATGGCTATATCAATGAGTGATATGGGACTGAACTACCTCGCAAATCATGAGGTGAATGCTTATGGTAGTTATATGAACTATGATTCAAATAGTGATAGGCTCCTAAGTATTGAGCCACACGGTAATGATATTGGATACGGATTCGACTACAAGGTCAACAATGTGCCTGCCCAAACAGTTACAGCGAATGAGGCTATTGATATGCTTCGTAACATAACTGCGACTGGCGCGGATGCGATAACGTCTGGTGTTAATCGACTATTTACACAGAACCAACTAGATGCTTTAGTTGTTCTGAGATATAATATTGGGTTTCTAGGTAATATACCGGGGTTCATAAGTGTTTTGGAGAGCGGAAATTATGACAGATCTGAGTTTCAAGGATTGATTGACAGTTATTATGACTCATTAGTAGAAATAAACTCAGGAAATGCTGCGAGCCGATCTGGGTGGCAAAACAGAACAAACCAAACACTGGACATCTTCTTTGATAATAATTACGGATCAATGCAAATTGATGCGGTAAATGGGAGGTTATTTAAATGATTTTAAAACATATTATCGAAATTATTCTAATTATTTCTTTAATAACTAATAGTTGGTATAATTTGCCAAAAAACACTCCATTATCAAACAATAATAGTGGCGACATAGCATCAACAGATGATTTATCGCATAACCCATTTATTGCAGAGATTTCAAGGGCAAATGTCGAAGACGAGTATGAGCTTCGTCACTATAATTCCGCAAGAGGAAGACCACTGTTTTATGGTACATGGAAGATTGTTGATATTGTTCCTGTTGATATTCTTCCCCCATCATCTGTTTCTGGAATTTCAGAAGATGGGACATTAAGGGGACCTGCACTGAGTACGATTGTTGGCATGGAGATAATGTTTGCTTTAGATTATGCAGAGTATTCGGGTGAGAAGGTAGAGTATTTATGCAAACCACGAACGTACACATATCCGTTGTTTGAAGACACTAGACTAGGATGGAGCTATGCAAATACACTAGGTATTAACGGCGATTATTACTCTGAAGTATTCTTTTTATTACCTGGTTTCGGTGGAGTTGGTATGATTGACGGTCAAGAGGTAATGAGAATTTGTGATATCACAACATTGTATTTGAAAGATAAGGATACGATTTATGCCCATACATATGCGATTGATTATAAGCTGGAGAGGGTATCCGATTATTAATACAACCCCGGGTTTTCTTGATTGTTGGGATTAAACCTCAACGCGATAGTAGTATCGCGGCGGCGTAATTGAATGGTAAAATCTATGTCTCGGGCGGATTTGACGGCTCAGGTAACGCGCTTAAGACTCTCGGAGTCTATGACCCTGCATACAATAATTGGCAAACCGGGTCTGATATGCAGGAAGCAAAGGGTTATTGCGGCGCTGAAGCAGACAGCGGTATTTATGTAATAGGCGGCAGCGACGGATATGCTTCCGTAAACACAGTTTATCAGTATAACCCGTTGGCGGACAAATGGTTTTACTTGCCTGGGCTTGACGAGAGAGTTGAAGGCGTAGCCGCCACTGCCGCAAATAACGGTATATACGTAATAAACGGTTATTCGAATTCAAGGGGGTCAGGCGCAACGCCAGACTTTATCATATACTTCTGCGCCAACTACTTCTCCCCGACGTCATCCATCTCGGACTATTCAGAGCTGGTACATTTAGGGTCGGATATAATTAACCCTTCCGGTAATCTGTCGCGCAGTTATACCGCCCTTAGTTACAACGCCCCAGGGTTTACTGTGGAAGCCGGGCGCACATACAACTCGACTGACGCGCGAGACAGTATTATAAGCAGAGGGTGGACGTTCAGCTTTTGCATCAACAGAGCTGAAGCATAAAATTTCAAATATAGCAAAATAGCTACATATGGGAGCATATCCAAAAAAAAATCATACAATATTACGTCTGGTAGCCCCTTTCCTA
>WRNQ01000209.1 GCA_009776565.1 Synergistaceae bacterium
TCCGAGTAATACACTCTTCCTGAAATTTCTACCTGTATGCCCCGGTTTGTAAACAACCCTTTTTCCCGCGCGTCATCCGGCAGACTGTCGCCGATTTGCGAATCCGAGGTACAAATAGTCATTCGCCAATCAGTTGCATCGGTAATATCGGTCACGAGCCAACTGTCGACGTTTTGTGAAAACAAATTGGCTCCGTAAGCGAATAAGTTCCGCGCATTTTCGTCAAGTGCGGATATATATTGAATGTATACCGTAACGTTGCCTCCGCATACCATTCCCAAGTCTTCCTTTTCGTTGGGGGAAAGAATAAAGGATTTAATCAGCGATTTTTTATCCTTAAGCGCTTCCAGCGCCATCTGCTGGGCTTTGTACTCAATAGCTCCGCCGCCGATTGTACCGGTAAAGCTGGAGTCGCTTATTACAGCCATACGCGCGCCCGCTCCTCTTGGCGTCGAGCCGGAATCGGCTATTATCGTCGCGAGTATTACATTTTCTCCTCCAGTCAACCACTCCAAAACTGTCTTCATCAATTTTTCCATTTTAAACCACTCCAAATGATTACAAATCTATGTTATCCAAAATATTTTGCTCTTTGCTCATTTCAAATATCTTTTTTGCTGTAAATAAGTCAAAGCTTGCTCCTCCAACCGATTTATACAAATATGTCCCGCTCTCTGCCGCCTTCCCGAATACAGTTGAAAGAGGAAATATTTTATCACTATCCAGATACCCGCTTTTTATCGGAAATATGAGATCGCCTGTCTCTTCCAGCGCATGAAGGGTATCAACGTAAACCTTATCGGCACAAACAAAAAACTCGTCAGGATACTCTCGCATTTCAGGCTTATACGAGCCAATACCTACAAAAACTTTCCCTTCATAAAGAGACATGTCTCTGCCGTCAAAAAGCGGTTGTTTTGAAGTAGTGGCGGTAATTATAACTTCTGAGTTTTCTATGACATCAGCAGCGCTTTTTGATATATTGACAGATATTCCCATATCGTGCGCGAACCCCTCTATGCGTTTTTTATATTCACTAAGCTTATCCTCAATGATATCATATACCCAAATCTCATTAAACGCGCGGGCAGCGCAAGCAAAACGCGCCTGCCAATACCCCTGGAAGCCAGCCCCTATTAAACCAAGCTTCTTAACATTGGCGCCGGAAATGCTCCTTATTCCCAATCCGCTTACTGCTCCTGTCCTTATAGCGGTAAGCAGCGAACCGTCAAAAATAGCTGCAAATTCTCCATCTTCAGCTCTCATTAAAACTACTATTCCATGAATAAAAGGTTTACCCTTACCAGGATTGTCCGGGAACAATGTAAGTACCTTCAGCCCCCAAAAATCATCTGAAAGGCTTGGCATTAACATTAGTTGCCCTCCGCTTGACTCGCGTTTAACAGTGGTACGAATCGGAGTTGTTGTATCAGATTCACAAAGCATTGCTGATTTCACAGAATCCATCATACAATTCATAAAATCAACGCTAATCATAGAAAGCAAAGATTTTACACTAAATACATACATAATGAGTTCTCCTTCATGTTTTTATTTTCTTTTCTTAATAGCTAATGCTGAAGGAGCAGTAGCTATCCCGCCTGTTGACGTGCATCTGAGCTCGGCAGGAAGCATTTTTCCTACTCTGAATACAGCATCAATAGTTTCGTCAAGACCAATTGGATTATAGTAACCTCCTGCTATTAAATCAGCGCAAATAAATGCCTGTGATGCGTAAGAAGCGTTGCGCGTATGGCATGGAATTTCAACTATTCCCTGCACCAGATCGCACACAAGTCCCATGCTGTTTTGCAGTGCAATCGCAGCCGCGTCACATGCAGCGACAACATCCCCGCTGTAACACTGGACAACCGCAGCGGCGCCCATTGCTCCCGCAGCGGCTATTTCAACCTGGCAACCCGCTACTTCCGCAGCGAATGTCGCACGCGTAGCAATTATCATTCCAATAACGCCCGCCGCCCAAAGCGCGTTTAAGACATCCAAACGGGAAAACTTCATATCTTCAATCAACGTTGTGACTATCCCGGGAATAACTCCGGCAGATCCTCCCGTTGGCGCCGCGCATATTACACCCTGCCCGCTATTCACCTGCATAGCGGCCATAGCTCTTATTGCAGCGCGCGTGTTTACCCCGCCAAGAGGAAGCTTTGAATTACGTTCCGCGTCATAAATATTTCTTGCGCTCTTTGCTAATAAAAACATTTCCGGACATTCTTCGCTTAGACCAAGTTTTACAGCATCAAGCATTATTTGGAGCCGTTTTTCCATCTCCAGACAAATCTCCGCCTTCGGTAATCCAAGTAAACTTGACTCATAATCCATCGCCGCTTCCGCTATCGATTTCCGGCACAGAGAAAACTCGTTCGCATATGCTGCCATTTCAGCAGCGCTCTCAAAAATTGGAGCTCTATTTACCGTTAAATACACGGGTTTTGCATACCAGGCATTTTCGTATTTCCGTAGCTCACCTTCCTGAGGCGGCGCTTTTAATTTGTAATGAATCAGCTTCCTTCCCGAATTCTCCTGAATAGAAGAGATGAATTCATGATTATCATTGTAAATGCTTTTTCCTTCTTCAATTTCAACTAACAGGTCATGAGCGTCGCCTGTAAGAGAGACATCCCATCCGTTGAACTTACGAAGCAGGAAGGAACCTCCCCCTGTCGAGTCGGCAATAAATTCAAATTTTCTCTGGCCTTCAGTTATCGCTGTTATTTTTACACTATTTGGATGTATAGCTTCCGGAAATCCGAGTATATTGAAATTAACCCTGAACCCATATTTTTCCGGTAATGACAGAGCATTTTTAAACTCATCCCCGGTAATTGGCAATTCCA
>WRNQ01000210.1 GCA_009776565.1 Synergistaceae bacterium
CGCGCACTTCTAAAACTTAATCCGGAGCTTCGCCCGCTATTGAAAAAAGAGGGGCTGTTGACACGGGATCCGCGTATGGTCGAGCGGAAAAAATTTGGGCAGAAAGGCGCCCGCGGAATGCGCCAATACTCAAAACGTTAATAATGGGATTGACCTATTCAGAGCGGGGAGCCTCAGGGCTTTCCGCTTTTTTTAACAATTTCAGTAAAATAAATGAAATTCTTTGGAACAAGGGAGCGCAAATTCATCTTTCCGCCGGAAGCTCTTCCCGAGCGTGGGCTTGCATGTCGGAAACGCCGCTCCTTGCTATTTTCCCGGATCAAAGACAGGCGGGGGAGTTTTTCTCCGATTGCAAAGCGTTAAGTAATTATTCGGGCTCAAATGAACCGGTTTATTACCTTCATGAGCTTCCCTTATCCTTTGACGGAGCGTCAAACAGATCCTTACAGCTTCAACGTGGAGAAGTGCTGTCACGCTGGAGCAAAAACGGCGGTACTTTGGTTTCAACTGCCGGGGGATTATTATCGCCTTTTTTAAATATAGTCGCGGGACTTTCATTTAAAAAGGGCGAAGAATATGGAAGAGACAGGCTCATAGTATGGTTGGAACGCGCCGGATACAGACGTTCTGACGTTGTATGGAGCCCTGGTCAATATGTATTCAGAGGGCTTATACTTGATGTTTACGACCCTGCATATAATTACCCAATACGCATTGAATTTTTCGATGAGACGGTAGAAAGCGTCCGTTCTTTTGATGCACAAAATCAAAAAAGCGTTGCGATATTAAGCGATATAGACGTACATAGCGTCAGTCAATCAAAAAAAATTTCTTTAATATCCAGCTTACCTGAAAGAACTCATTTAGTCCTTTTTGAACCAAAAAGAATTGAAATACAGGCTGATTCCTATTATCAATTGTGGTCAGAAATGGAAAAAGAAAACATGGACATGGCCGGTGAAAACAATAATGAAAAATTGTATTCATGGGAGGAAATCTTCATCCCGCTATCACGTTTCCCTCGCCTCCGGATAACGAAAGAGGGCGATTTCTGCGAGGCGAGCATGGCACTCGAGGATGCTCCCGCATTCAGAGGGGATATGGAGTATCTGTCAGACTTTTGTTATCGTTCAAGTAATTCAGGTTACGAAATATCAATATTTAGTGAAAATGAATACATGCAGAACCTCAATATTGCAGATGTTGAAATAGTAAGAATAAACTCCCGGCTGTCGGGCGGATTTATTGACAGAGTCGCTAAGAAAATTTTCATTTCCGATAAAGAACTTGCCGGAGTGACAAGAAGCGTTGCCCCAGTGAGCTGGAAGACTCCTGACGAATGGAGCGGGCGGCTTTCAAATGGTCAGGTGGTAGTTCACGAAGATTATGGGGTGGCAATATTCAGAGGCGTAGAAGAAATCATGTCTTTAGGCGAAATCATGGACGCTCTTGTGCTTGAATTTGCCCAAAATCAACGGCTTTTAGTACCTGTCCTTCAAGTAAATAAAATTGTTCCAATGCCTCAGCATGAAGGGGATGAGATAAGCCTTGATACGCTTCATGGAACAAAATGGAGAAAATCAGTAGCTAAAAGCCGGGAGCAAGCTGAAAAAGAAGCAAAAGAGATACTTCAGGTTTTTGCTGTACGTGAAACGATGGAAGGTTACGCCTTTCCTCCGGAAGATGAGCTCTATAAAAGCTTCTGTAAAGCATTTCCATACGTCGAAACGTCAGATCAGCTTGAAGCTATTAGAGACGTTATGAGGGATATGAGCTCAAAAAACCCAATGGATAGGATTATTGTCGGTGATGTTGGATATGGCAAAACCGAGGTGGCAATCAGAGCGGCTATTCGTGCAACGGAAGCAGGAAAACAGGTTGTAGTATTAGTTCCGACAACGATACTTGCTCAACAGCATGTCAATACGTTTAAGACGCGAATAACTGGATTTCCAGTAAAAGTTGAGGTTTTATCCCGGTTTATCCCCAAAAATAAGCAGGTTAAAATTCTTGAATCCCTAAAGACAGGTGAAACAGATATTCTGATAGGAACTATCAGGCTTNTACAAAAAGATATTGATTTTAAAGATTTAGGTCTTTTGGTAATNGATGANGAACATCGTTTGGGAGTTTTACATAAGGAGCACATAAAACAGAAATATCAAAATATTGATGTTCTTACCCTTTCCGCTACCCCAATTCCAAGNACGCTTTCAATTTCGTTGCGCGGTCTNAAGGACATATCTCAAATATCAACCCCGCCGCATAATCGTCTTCCTGTTGTTACAATTTCAGGCGCATGGCAATGGNCGCTTGTCCGGAAAGCNATNGCTNATGAACTTTTGCGCGGCGGGCAAGTATATTTTGTCGCTAACAGGATATCAAGGATAGACAAAAGGTTGAAGCAGATAAGTAATTACTTCCCTGAAGCAAAAATAGCCGCTGCCCACGGACAAATGCCATCTTCCGAATTGGAGTCGATAATGCTGGATTTTTATGAAGGGCGTTACGATATCCTTGTGTGTACTACGATAATAGAAAGCGGGCTTGACATAGCAAGGGCAAATACTTTGATAGTCGATGACTCTCAGGAGCTTGGTCTTTCCCAAATGTATCAGCTCAGGGGCAGGGTTGGCAGACGTGAAGAAACAGCTTACGCTTATTTTTTGTATCCTGAAAACGCTTCTTTGCGGAAAGAAACTGCTGAACGCCTTGACGCTATAACGAAACTTACTGATATAGGGTCAGGCTATTCTCTTGCCATGCAGGATCTTGAGATAAGAGGAAGAGGGGAAATACTTGGCACAAGTCAACATGGGCGTGGAGAAAGAGGAGGGTTTAATTTTTT
>WRNQ01000211.1 GCA_009776565.1 Synergistaceae bacterium
TTTATTTAAGAGCAGTATCCCGTTCGGCATATACTTCCTCAATAGCATTCAAAACCAATGGAATAGCTTCATAAATGGACATTTTGCATACTGCGCCTGAAGCAAGCTCATGTCCTCCGCCACCGATTTTTTTCGCAATTTTACTGGCTGAAACGCTGCCACTGATGCTTCGCAAGCTTACCCGCACTTGCTGGACATCCTCAACGATTAAAGCGGCTGCCTCAACTCCATGAATGAGCAACATCTGATTAACCAAAAACTCAGTTTCGAACTGGCTTGCATAGGTAGAACGAAAATCATCAAGAGTAAGATAAGTAAAACATATTTGCTTGCTTTTTCCGATAAGGCGCATTTTTGTCATTGCTTTTCCCCAAAGATGGATGCCTTCCAGGGATCTGTTGCCTCGCACTGCGAGGTTTATAAAATTAGGATCTATACCTTTTTTTAAAAGATCAGCCGCCGCATAATGAGCGTTTTCCTTCGTATTGTTGAATGAGAAGTTTCCCGTATCCGTTGCAATTCCGGTATATAATCCTATTGCTATTTCTTTTGTGATATTCCAACTCTGCGCTTTCATAAAATTCCAGATTATTTCACAAACTGAGGAAGCTCCCGTTTCTATTAGATTGTATGTCCCAAATCTCGAATTGTCGGCGTGATGGTCAATGTTTAATATCTTCCATTGGTCATGCAGACCTCCGACAGTTCTTTCCAGTTTGGACGTATCAACACAAATAAAAAGCGGCTCATCGCCTTTAAAATCATCAAGGTCTATCCAGTCGCTTTTTACATAATTATCTATACATGGTAAAAATTTATAAGACAAAGGAATTTCGCTCTCTCCCATCCAGGATACGCGCTTTCCTCTATCAATTCCAGCCGCGTAAAGAGCGCTTGCGGCGCCCAATGTATCGCCGTCAGGCTTTACATGGGAGAGCAGGCGCCAATCCTCATGAGCGTTAAGAATTGATTCCATCCCTGAATAATCAATTTCGTACAAATCAGAACTGTTACCCGCTTCTTCAGTCTTCACAGCAAGCGACTCAAGCAACGAGTCTATCCTTCGCCCGTACTCCTGGCTTGTGTCAATACAAAACTCAAGCTCCGGAGTCGTGCGAAGATACATTCTTTCCCCCATTAGCTTTCTCAGTTGACGCGATGCAGATGTAAGCGCTTCAAACGTTGACGGTCTAACCTCTTCAGTAAGGGTTGTAAACCAAACTTTTGCGTGTTTGAGGTCNCGGGAGCAATTAACAGAAGTAATTACAGCGTTTTTAACAGCGTCGTCCTTTATTGNAAACTCAAGCAGATAAGCAATTTCCCTTGCAAGTTCCTTGTTTATCCGCTCCATCCTGAAGCTGCTCATTGCAGATGTCGCTTTTCCTCAAGAATTTCATAGACTTCAAGAACATCGTCCTCCTCAAAATCCTGAAATCCTGCGAGATTTATACCACATTCAAGCCCTGCTCTGATTTCTTTTGCTTCATCTTTTATGCGCCTTAGGCTTGAAATTCCTCCGTCCCAAAGGACAATCCCTCCGCGAACGACCCTGACCCTGGATGTCCTGCGGATTATCCCTGATTTTACATAGCATCCGGCTACCTTTCCAATTTTTGGAACTCTGAATACTTTTCGTATTTCAACCTCTCCAAGCCCTTCTTCGCGAAGGGTTGGCTTAAGCAGTCCCTCAAGAGCAGATTTAATGTCCTCTATCGCATTGTATATGATATCGTAAAATCTTATCTCAATTTCATTATCCTCTGCTATCCTTTTTGCGTTAACATCGGGACGAACATTAAAGCCAATGATAACCGCGTTTGAAGTTGCCGCCAAAGTAACGTCCGCTTCAGAAATCCTACCAACGCCTTTGTGAATAATATTTATACCGACTTCGTTTGTAGCTAATTTTTCAAGCGAAGTGCAAAGAGCTTCAGACGAACCCTGCACGTCACATTTTATTACCAGGTTAAGATGCGGCGTTTCTCCTTCTTTCAGTTGTGAAAATATCCCTTCAAGGGAAGCTTTGCGATTTACATTTTGCATACTTAATTCCTGTTGTTTTTTTGTAAGCATTTCACGAGCTTCGCGTTCATTCTCAGCCGTTGTAAACTTTTCGCCGGGTTTAGGAACAGCGGTAAGCCCCAGTATTTCAACCGGAGTGCTTGGACCCGCTTTATCTGTAGGTTTACCGGAAGCGTCCACGAGAGCGCGGATTTTTCCCCATGTACTGTCAAATAAAACCACATCTCCGCGGTGTAATGTCCCATTTTGCACGATAACAGTAGCGACAGGACCTTTTCCTTTATCCAGTTCAGCTTCAATGACAACTCCCGAAGGCGCCGCAGTGGGGTCCGCCTTAAGATCTTGCATTTCAGCGACAAGAAGCAGCATTTCAAGCAAATTAGGCAAGCCATCGCCAAATTTAGCCGAAACATCAACCATTATCACATCTCCGCCCCATTCTTCAGGCACAAGCCCGACGTCAGAAAGCTGCTGCCGTACCCTGTCGGGTCTTGCGGTTGGTTTATCAACCTTATTCACGGCAACCACTATCGGGACTCCAGCCGCCTTAACATGTGCAATAGCTTCCCTTGTCTGAGGCATTATCCCATCATCCGCCGCAACTACGAGGACAACTACATCTGTAGCCTGAGCTCCCCGGGCCCGCATCGCTGTGAAAGCCTCATGTCCCGGTGTATCCAGGAAAACTATTTTCTTGCCGTCATGCCTTGCCACCGAAGCTCCGATATATTGAGTTATTCCGCCCGCTTCCCGTGTTGTAACGCTGGTATTCCGGATACT
>WRNQ01000212.1 GCA_009776565.1 Synergistaceae bacterium
CTTCTGGTTCCGCCAACTCCGGGAGACCTTGCAAAAGCGGTAGAAACTGTTTTAGGGGACAAAGAGCTCTATCGGCGCATGTCGCAAGCCGGACGCGAAAGAATGGGAGGTCCCGGCGCCATTGAAGCAATGGCGAGCTATACCGAAACTCACCTTGGCTGGAAATTGCGTTGCAGTGTATGGCGCAAATTGACTGAAAGCTATTCAGCAGGAAATCCTTAACTTATCAGCCTGACAACAGCCACTGTAGCAATCCCGGTGACGACTGCGCCAAAAAGGCTCCTGGTTTTCCAGGCTACTAGAAACGTTGGCAAAGCCGCAAATAAGTACAGGCTACTAAATGATAAATAAGTTCCGGCGTCGATACGGGATAGCAGGAGCTCGGGCGCAAGAAGCGCCGACAGAATAGCCGGAGCTATCAATGACAGCCAACGTTTTATAACCCGGGGCATTCTCTTTCCCGGCAACAACAATATCGGTATTACTCGCGGGAAAAATGTGACAAACGCCATTCCGATAATAATTATCCACTCCTTGCTCACTGAGTATCGCCTTCCTTTGTGTTGAAACAAATTCCTGCCGTGGCGCCGGCCAGCGCGGCAAAAAATACAGCCCAGTTACCGGCGTCCAAAAAATGCAGACATACGGAAACCACTCCTCCCACTATTGCTGCAACAGCGCCCGTTTTGTCTTTACACGCGGTCATGAGTAACCCCACAAACATTGCAGGAAGCGCAAAATCCAATCCCCAAGCCTCCGGATTAGCTATCATGGCGCCAAGCTTGTAACCAACAATATTTGAAGCCGCCCACGCGAAATATAGCGAGGAATTCAACGCAATAGATGAAATAAAATCAATGACACCGCTCCTGAAATTGAGAGAATGCAGTATGAAGGTTTCATCGGTCAACATTCCTCCAAACAGCGCGCGCTGCCAAATTCTCCAATTATTCAGATAGGGCGCGATTGCTGCGGACATCAATACGTACCGGAAGTTGACCATAAATGTAGCGCCAATTATAGCTCCCCCTCCCACAGCGTTATACATCATTGAGACCGCCATAAATTGCGAAGCGCCGGCAAACACAAAAAGAGACATTCCAAGCGTCAGCCAAAAACTCAATCCTGTCTGTTGAGCCAGGATTCCGTAAGCCATTCCAGTAGGTAGTATCCCCAATATGATTGGAAGCGCTTGTTTCGCGCCCCTCCAAACGGAGAAAAGGAATTGTATTGTCCGTTTCGATTGCATTATTATAATCATTCCTTTCAGTTAAATTATTATATCAAATATATCAATTTTTCAATAATATTGAAGATAATTTGAGAAAAACATGCATAATCATGAATATATACCCCAGGTTAAATTTGTAATTAGCAAGCTTGCTGGTTAACATTATCACTATAAGAGATTAGCACTCTTATTTATGGAGTGCTAACAATAAAAATCAAGGAAGGAGTTTTTAAGNATCATGAATTTAAAACCATTAGGAGACAAAATTGTTGTAAAAGTCCTGACCAAAGAGGAAAAAACAAAAGGAGGCATTGTACTTCCGGACACTGCCAAAGAAAAGCCGACCGAAGGCGAGGTTATGGCTATTGGGACTGGAAAAATTCTTGAAAATGGACAAAAACTGCCCCTTGAGGTAAAAGTCGGAGATCGCATAATATTCAGCAAATATGCAGGCACGGAAATAAAAGTTGATGGCGAAGAGTTAGTTATATTCAGCGAACGCGATGTTCTTGCGATAATTGAGAAGTAATTAATAAGGGAGGATAAATAATTATGGCAAAATTGATTTCTTTTGGTGAAGAAGCGCGCCGCGCTATGNTGCGTGGGATAGACAAAGTAGCCGATACTGTTGGCGTCACGTTGGGGCCCAAAGGACGCAACATCGTTCTTGAGAAAAAATTTGGCTCTCCGTCAATAACAAATGATGGCGTTACCATTGCGAAAGAAATAGAACTTGAGGATCCTTTTGAAAATGCAGGCGCTCAGCTTGTTAAAGAAGTAGCTTCAAAAACAAATGATATAGCAGGCGACGGAACGACAACAGCGACGATTTTTGCGCGCGCGCTTATTTCGGAAGGAATGAAGAACGTTGCGGCAGGCGCCAACGGTATGCTTATGCGCAGCGGCATTGAAAAAGCAATCGACCTTGTTGTGGACGAGCTGAAAAAATCATCTACCCCTGTCAAAGGNAAAGANAAAACCGCTCAAGTAGCTTCAATATCGGCAAACGATAACGCTGTGGGATCATTGATATCAGAAGCTATGGATAAAGTAGGAGAAGAAGGAGTCATTACCGTTGAGGATAGCCAAACCCTTGGCACCACCCTTGAAATGGTCGAAGGGCTTCAGTTTGATAAAGGGTACATAAGCCCATATATGGTTACGGACCCTGAACGCATGGAGGCTATATTCGACGATTCGTATATCCTTATTCATGACGGAAAAATCAGCAGTATAAAAGACATGTTGCCGGTTCTGGAAAAAGTAGTTCAAACAGGCAAGCCTCTTGTACTCATTGCGGAGGACGTTGAAGGCGAAGCCCTTGCGACGCTCGTGGTCAATAAGCTTCGCGGAGTAATGCAAGTGGCTGCCGTAAAGGCGCCGGGATTTGGCGACCGCCGCAAAGCCATGCTTGCGGACATTGCAATCGTTACAGGCGGACAGGTAATAAGCGAAGAAATAGGGTTGAAGTTCGAAAACACTGAACTTTCGATGCTTGGCCGCGCCAAGAAAATCCGCATCACAAAAGAGGAGACCACTATCACTCAA
>WRNQ01000213.1 GCA_009776565.1 Synergistaceae bacterium
GCGTCCCAGATTAATTCGGGTACGCAAGCCATAGTGGTGGAAAATAGCGCAGTCGCTCCTGAACTTCAGCGTGTTGCCGCAAAAATCGTTTCGCCGACGATGGTGGTGTGGACGAATTGCCGGCCTGACCACGAGGAAGTATGGGGGCCCGGTAAAGAAGGCGCCTGTCGCGCGTTGCTTCAGGGCATCCCTGAAGGAATTCCGGTCGCCTGCGGCGTTGAAATTGATACCGGTATAAGGGAATTGCTCAAAACGCGCGGTAATGTAATTTTAAACCCCATTCAGCTTCCTGAAGCCTACGGTAAACTGCATCTCCACCTGCGCGAGAACATGGAACTGGCTTCCGCTGTGTGCCAGGCTATTGGCTTTCCCCTGGAATCGTCACTACGCGTCATGGCTTCGCTCCCTTTGGACATCGCTGACTTTCAGATAGTAAATCAGGATTCCCGCCAACTGGCAGCAGCTTTCTCAGCTAATGAACCCATCAGCACGCTGCGACTCTTCGAATCCACGAGTTGGGAACCGGAGAAAACCACGCTTCTGTACCATCACCGGGTTGACAGAGTAGCGCGACTCGTTGCATTCCTTCCCTGGATCAACTCGTTACCGTGGAAACGGTGCATTTTCACCCGTAACCTGAAGTTAAACCTTTTTCAGAATGCTTTACAATTGTTTAGCTCTTCCATCGTCGCATGGAACGACAAGATTCAGGATGCGTCTTCGTTTTTAAAGTTTTGGGAAGGGCAGGTTTTTGGTTGTGGTAATGTGGCAGGCTGGCCACTGGATTTCCTGCTTTCGATGCGGCAAGATAGCTAACAATCATGCAGGCTTTTACAATGGAAATACCATTAGCACTTGGGATTATCTTCGGGCTCATATGGAGCCGGCGAACGGGCTGGAATTGCGGAGGATTGCTGACTCCCGGCATCTTAGCCATTCATGCGAACATGCCAGTGAGTTGCTTGTGTTCTCTTCTTGTNGGCGTCCTTTTGGCGCCTGTCCTTGAGCTNATTGTGAGGCGCCGGGGGCTTTACGGCNGGGAACGTGTCGGCGCTTCAATGTTGTTGGCTTTAGCAGCCCGATACCTGTGGGCATACTTATTCCCTTCATTTGGAATTGCATTCCCGCTGTGGTTGGGTTGGGTTGTTCCGGGACTCATTGCCGCTGATATCCAACATCAGGGGCTTTGTATCACGCTTGCAGGCGCNGTTTCCACCGCAATTTCAGCGNCCNTTGCTTCGTCCCTTGCGGTTGCGTCCTGGACTTTTCTTGCAACTATGCTCTGAGGCGGGAAAGAAATGAACTACATATTTCAATCAAGGATTTTCGAGCATAAGGCCAAAAAGCGGCTCTACATCGTAACATTGCTGATGATAGGGATTTATATCGTTTCCACTTATGGAGCTATCAACATGTCTTTCGAGGAAAAGCAGGCGTTAAATAAGGTAAATGCTATGCAAGCTTCGCTCTGGACGTGGCTGAACTCCACTCCGGTGAGGGAGCAAGCGGCTCTGTGGGCGGAAAAGTCCGGATGGGAAGACGTAGCTCCATCTCAGGTTGACCACAGAATGTCCGGGCTTATCGGCGTCGAGTGGAGTGAAATTACGACCACGTTGGGACCGCTGCCATTAAAGCAGATTTCAACGGATCCAATGTGGGCGGTACATATTTTACGTTGGTTTGACGAGGCAGGCTTAGTGCGTGGAGATCGCGTAATGATTTTTGCATCGGGGTCATTTCCCGGTTTTCTGGTGTCCGCGCTCTCCGCTTCGGAAATAAGGGGACTGAAGGTTGAACTGAGAGTTTCCCTGGGCGCTTCGACCTGGGGAGCTAACAGAATGGAGGCGCCCTGGCCGCTTCTGGAACTCCGCTTACGACAAGCCGGACACTTGCAAACGCAATCACGATACTACACGCCCGGCGGAGAGGACGAAACAGGGAAAAATTATTCGCCGGAAGCGATGACCGTGCTGGAGGAAGCCTCCGCTGCAGGCGGCGTCCCATTATTGATACCCAGGGACTTAGACGAGATTGTCCGCATGAAAACTGAAGAAATCCGGGCGTTTGGTCCTAAGCTGTTGATTTTAATAGGAGGTTCAGCTTCAGTAATGGGTGGTTCCGATGATATCCTGCCGGCTGGGTTGCTGATGCGCCCCCTTGACGAGAGAGGGCAGGGAGTTGCAAAAGAGGCTATTGAAGACGGCATCCCTATCCTGCATTTATTAAACGTCCGGGAACTGTCCCGACAGGTTAATAAAAACTCAAATTCTTCGGTCCGGTTCTGGCAAGCTGCGGGTTTGTTATGTTTCTTCGCAGCTCTTTTNACCCACCGCCGCTGGACGTGGAGCGAGACTTATTTAAAATGAACTCCCAAAAAGTGTGGTATAGGTTGTCAATCAGAATATGTGCTTTTTCAATGTACGCTTTGTGTATCATGATGTGTGCATTAAGCTACGTTGTATTAACAAGACATATAGAGCTGTCGCTGACGCCGCACAAAATCGTAATGGAATACCTGTTTGATTTTAACTTTGTATTTATAGAAGACGTGGGATATGAACAGACAAACGGGTTGTTTATTATCTCGCGGAATTGTCTGGGAGTTAAGTTATTTATTAATTTGTTTATAATTATGACATTTGGCTTCTTGCATAATTATGAAGGAATTAAACACAAAATAGCTGCGGTAATAAAGTTTTATTCTTTGTCATTAATATACGCGTTTGTTATTACG
>WRNQ01000214.1 GCA_009776565.1 Synergistaceae bacterium
ACGACGCAATTTATGATATATACATTGTTTACGCCGGAACCACTCCCATGAACGAATCCGCTTTTCAACGTTTTTGAACCGGACAATAGCCTACAGTTATCTACCGTGATGGTATCCGGACTGTAAAGCTGGCTGTATGCCCCGCTCGTTCCGTAGTCAATGAAATTACCGGTGACGAGGCCGGCATCGGCAATTTCTGCTCCGAATATATTCAAGTTTTTCACCGTCGCTTGGCGAACATATCTAAACAGAGGTTTTCCTCCTGCTGCAACGGTGACCGTATACCCATCACCGTCCAGCGTACCGCTGAATGGGTTGACGTTCCTTCCAAAATCTTCCGTGCTTGTACCCGGCTTCAGCGCACCTATAGGCTCCCATTCATAATCCAGAGTGATATCGTTGGCAAACTGTAGATAACGCCCCGTAAGGCTTGCCCCGGCATCCACTAGCACTTTGATTTCTTGGAGGTCCGCGTATGTCTTTATAAGCCATGGCGACAGTTCGGTACCATCGCCGTCCAAAGTGAGATCGCTGATATCATCGAATGTGATTGAGAAAATATTGCTTTTTGTCGTCGCGTCCGCTACACCGGTAGCGTGGGCGGTTAGTTCTATCCAGTAGTAGTATGTCCCGGCGGCAGATTCCGCAGGTGCTTGTACTTGGAAAGTATAGGCACGGTCGCCGTAATCAACGACGCATATACCTCCATCGTATGAGTTTATCATATTCCGATATAGCTTTGCTGAAACACCTACTGGGGAGCCGTAGCCTTTATCCGGATCCCTATCAAGTAAGGTGTCGTTGAACATACATCGAACACTGCCCGGCATCTGCCCTACAAACGAGCTTCCGGGGGATATTGGTTGCAAGGAGATAACAGGCGGCGTCAAATAGGTCAGTTGCACGTCAACAGACACTATATCGCTATTTGTCGTAAAAGATGCTCCGTTTACAGTGCGTGTCACAGTACATGAGTACCATGTCTTGCCTGAAAGCACTGTCGGAGGTGTATATGTCGCACTCGTCGCGCCCGAAATCGGAGTACCGATTACGCTGCTGCTACCACTCCTCATCCATTGGTAATTTATAGTGTATAAATCGCCGTCTCCGTCTTCCTCCTCTATCGCAACAGACAGTATGGGGGAATCCCCTTTGCCGGGAGTTATGCTCTGGGGTTGTGTCGTGATAACAGGGGTATGGTCGTCGAAGGCGATGTATAAAGTGTAATATGAATCAACACCGCATCCTGCGCCCTCATATGCGAGTTTGAGAGGAATACTAATTGCACCGGTTGAACTGTCAAGAGTACTGATATCTATTCTATATGGGGTTGTGCCAGGGGATGCGTTTGATTCTCCTGTTTCGGTCAGCGCTTCTGTCCAGTTATAGCCGCTTAATGATGTTTCCGTTGCAATATACAGACGAACATCNGTTTGCGTCACAGCAGGAGCAGTTAAAAAGATTTCTTCGGTGCCTAGTGGAGCTAANGCAACAAANGTGCTCTCATATGCTGATTCTGCTCTTAATACCGGCAACGAGCCAAAAGATGGATACATTGTTAACGCAGTGCCATCCACAGTGGTACTGACCTCGAAATTCGAGAAAGCAGTTCGCCGGTAAATATTGAAAGTATAAATATCTGTATCCGAATATACTGAGAACATAGCCGCTCCAGCTACTGGAAGCTTTCCTATCATCAGACTCATCTGATGCGGGGTCGTTTCAGCAAGTGTGATGCTAGAACCAATCATTGTTGTATCTAACAGAAATACTTGGTTTGTAACTTCACTATCTGCCGGGTAGTTTCCGCTTGGTGTAACAGCCCATCCACTTAAAATGCTGCTTCCGGTAGTATTACCATTTCCCATGCTCGGATCAAAGAGACGTATGGCTAATCCGGATGAAGAAAACTCATCTTTTGCTTTCGCATTTACCCGTAAACCCGCCGTATTTGCCGAATTGCCAGTACCGTCAGGCACTAATAAGTTATACGTTGTCTGCATGGGATCGAATTCGAATTGTTCATAGATAGGGAAATCTTCATCCGAATCGTGGTATAGTAGTGCTGGTATTCTATCTATTGTGGCAGCTGCTCCTCCATGAGTCAGATAAAGATTTTGCAAATATTGATTTGGTGCGTCATCAGGTAAATCCTCTGCAAATGCCGAACTTGATGATATAGCAGGCGTTGATAGAGCTAAAACCATGACAAGTACAAGGATCACGCTGAGCATTTTTTTTGACTTTGTCATTTATATGGCCTCATTTCATATAAGTTAATTCTTTTGCGATATTTTTTACGCTGTTGACAATGCCACAGCGCTGCCTTAAAATGAGCATAGGTAAGCAAAGGGTACAGCCATGTCCCGATTTTACCTACCGCAAGCATGACTCTAGACCAGTCATGCTTGCATTTTTGCTACAACCAAACACCACATCCTTTGCGCTGATGAGCGCAGACAAAATAAAATACCCCCGAAAACGCTCTTGCGTCATCGGAGGCAATAAAATGAATTGTCAAAACCTTGGGAACATGCGCCAGACCAGCACAAAAGAGCATCCCGTTCCCACGGCATCCCTCAATCCAAGTAGGTCTCCTGAACTCGCGCACGGCTGCCGCCGTGATCCTGCCCCTATGCCTTCTTCGCGTTCCTCCCGCTCATGGCTGGCT
>WRNQ01000215.1 GCA_009776565.1 Synergistaceae bacterium
AGCGTTTACCTAACACGGGCGGCAGGTTGCCGCCCCTACAATAACTGTCTACTGTCAACTGATTACTGACTTTTAGCGTTTACCTAACACGGGCGGCAGGTTGCCGCCCCTACAATAACTGTCTACTGTCAACTGATTACTGACTACTGAACTATTGCTACAGCTTCCATTTCAGGCATAATATTTACGCCCGGATTATTAAACTCTATCCGGAGTTCATACATATCTTGACCGTCTTTTTGTTCCACCGGCTGACTTGAAACCGAAAGGATTTTACCGGTAAACGTTTCATTTGGAATTGCGCTGAATTCAATGTTAACCGCAGCCCCAAGCTTGACCGATCCCGCAGTGGACTTATCTACAAGCCCGCGCAACGAGATTTTATTTAAATCTATCAATTCGCACACGGGTTTACCAGGTTCCACGACATCGCCAACTTTTATATTTAAACTGTTTATATAAGCATTAAATGGGGAAATTATAGAAGAACCCGCTACAAGCTTTCTCGCTCTTTCAACCTGTTCCGTCAAGGCTTCAACTTCATCTTTTGCGCTGGCTATTTCCTCGGGCGCGTATCCTCTTTGAGCCGCTTCAAGATTTTGTTGTGCATCCTGGAGCGCGTTTTCCGCCCTTCCCATCACAGCCTCTGCGTTTGCAACCGCAGCTACACTGGCAAGATATTGAGCTTCAGAAATCGAGTGATTTTCAAAATGTGAAATATACTGTCTCTCATATGCTCTTGCAAGTTCAAAAGCAGATTTTGCAACTTCAAACTCGCTTTCGGCTGACTTAAGTTTAGATTCTGCAAGCGCATTTTCCATATCCGCCAAACGGTTTTCCATATTAAGAAATTTTAGATTAGCAACCATCAACTTGGAATTCGCGCTTTCAAAATCAGCAATATACGCTTCGTTATTAAGGCGCGCTATTGTGCTTCCAATTGGAATTGACTGCTTTTCGGAGTACGCAACGTCAATTACCTCCCCGGCTGACCCAAACGCAAGCTCTGTTTTTGGAGCATCGGCAACGCACCAGATAGATGTCTCCGGAGTAAAAAACAAACGTCCAATGAGAGCAATTATTACAATTACAATAAAAGCGGATATACCTATAACAGCCAGCTTTTGCTCCGCGTTCATTTTCTTTATCAGGTTGCTATTCATTGTAGCGTCAACGGCTTTATCAATACCGGATTTTGCTTTTTTAAAACCGCTCCTGACATTTTCTTTCCCAAAAACTTTGCCAAGATTACCCTTAGTCTTTTGAACGCCAGCGCCAGCTTGTTTTATCACTTCCTTCAATTTTAAGTTCAATTGTTCTTTGTTCATAAAAAGCCCGCCCTTCATTGTCTATTTTGTAAAATGCCATATTTTAGTATTATATCAAAATTAACACCGCAAATTAAATATTATTATTAAATTAAACGAGGCTGAGCTATCTAAGGAAAAAGCTCAGCCTCAAAATACTTTTTTAAGTTTCGTAAAAAAACTTTTTTATATTTCTCTTACTTCAGTAACCCGTAACTATTATTTGCCTCTTCTTAAAACAAACGGAGCAGCTCCAAATAGCGCAAACAATAAATAGGCGCCATAACCTACCGCGTTACAGCCTGTTTCTTCTTCCACTATTACAGTAGCAACGCCTGAAGTTACAGGTTTTGCTATTGACCCGCTGAGCGCGCAATAATAATAGTATGTTCCGACATCTAAATTTTTCGGAATTGGGAAGCTTGCGTTCGTCGCGCCGGGAATTAATGTTCCGCCCGTATTGCTATCAGTCGTGTTGCTGTACCATTGGTAACNCGGAAGCTCATCGGTAAAATTGATTATTGCTTCAACCTTCAGACTACCGGTAATTGAGCCTTTCGTTACAGTAGTAATTGGCGCGACATCTTTCTGTATCAGAATTGTCGGAACATCTATATCAATCAGTTCCGCTACAGGAATCTCGGCTCCAGTCGCGTCGTTGTCGATGGTGAAACTGAAAGCGTTGGCGCCGGTATAGGCGGCAGAGCTTGAAGTGCCGGTGGTGATAATGAGGGCAAGTTTATTGCCCTTTTTGGCGGTGTGGATTGTTGGTATCAGGAAAAGGGTGTAGTCGTGGAACACGCCATAAATATCGCCGCTGGCAATAAGGCGATCCTTGCGATCTGCCGTATAGCTGTAGAAACCAGCCTTCGGGTTGAGTAAATCCATCCAGCCTTTGGCTATTTCCCTATAACCGTCAACGGGGCCTGTCGTTTGTTCGAATATAGCAAGATTGTGGCTGGCTATACCGCCGCCCTGCCATGACCCTCCGGCTTGAACGAGGTTACGCGCGGGGGTCCCGCCCACTGTATTTCTTCCATAGTACTTAAGCGCGGTTCCCGGCGCCGGAATTTCCACGAGTTTTGCGTGCATATTCAGGCTCACTCCATCCTCCGCCGGGGTAGCGATGGAATTGATGGCCGCTCTTATATTCACCTTAACAACACCCTTGATAGTAGTATCATAGGGGACGTCATAATGATACACTGTACTGCCGGCTGTAGGCGCGTCAAGGAAGTTCTGGAAGCTGCCGCTGCCATTTGCGCTATTGATAACGGTGAAGTTATCCGCAGCGGAGAAGACACTCATGGTTGC
>WRNQ01000216.1 GCA_009776565.1 Synergistaceae bacterium
GGTCCCTTTAACGCTTTCAACAGAATACAGCGTAACGCCGGCTTGCGAAACTATCCATCTTCCGGGTTCAATCATAACTCTTGGGCGCGGGAGTTCCAGGCGCTCGCAATCCTGAGTTATTTTTGTCATTATTGAATCGGTAAAATAAGCAAGTCCAGGCGCTTTTTCCGCCGGCGAGGCAGAAACTCCAAAGCCGCCGCCTACGTCAAGCTCCCGTGTTTCAAATCCTATCGAATCCTTTAGGAATTTAATATTTTTTGTCATCACTTTAACCGATTCGATATAGGGGCCCGTTTCATAGATCATTGAACCGATATGGGTATGAAATCCGTACAAGTCTATTTGCGGGTAAGAAACCGCAAGCTTTACCGCTTGCTCTAAATTATTATCAATAAGGGATATGCCAAATTTTCCTCCCGTATGGGCCGTCTGCATCGACTTATGAGTATGGGGGGAAACTCCCGTCGCCACGCGTATCAGAACTCGCGCGCTTCGACCGAGTGAACCCGCGATATCCGCTATTTGCGATATTTCCTGTACGTTATCAATTACTATCCGTCCAACTCCGCAAACGAGCGCTTCTCGTATCTCCGCGTCAGACTTGGCGCTGCCGTGCAGCAGAGTTCTGCCCATGTCAAAACCTGATTTATACGCCGTATAGACCTCGCCGCCCGAGACCAGGTCAAGCCCAAGCCCTTCAGTATCAATAATCCTTGCCATAGCCATCGTGAGAAAAGCCTTGCTTGCATAGTANGCGCCGGTGTTTTTCCATTTATCAAGGAATCCTTCTTTTACTTCNCGGCAGCGCGCGCGTATCATATCTTCAGATAAAACATAAAGAGGCGTTCCATATTTGCGGGCTAATTCAACAACGTCGCATCCTCCCCAGACCAGGTTACTCAAAGTATATCAGGCCTTCCTATTGAAAAGTATTTAAAACCGTTTCTTTTCATTTCCGATAATGAATATTGATTTCTGCCGTCAAATATGACGGCTTCTTTTAAAAGAGATTTCAACCTCTCAAAATCAGGCTGTTTATAAATATCCCATTCGGTGAGAAGCACAAGCGCGTCAGAGCCGTTAACCGCGTCATACTGATCGTGGACGTATATGACGTTTGGCAAATCTCCAAGCGCTTCATGAGTACCTTCAATAGCCTTCGGGTCATGAGCTCTCACAGCCGCGCCGCTCCCTGCAAGAGAACGAATCAAAACCTGCGCCGGCGCCTCCCTTACGTCAGAAGTCTTAGGCTTAAACGAAAGTCCCCATAATCCAATGGTTTTCCCTCTCAAGCCATCTTCTCCGTAATATTTTGTGAGCATTGAAAATAAAACGCCCTTCTGCGATTCATTAACATCCTCAACCGCCTGCAGGATTTTTGGAATATATCCTTTTTGTCTGGCAAAATCTACGAGCGCCCTGACATCTTTTGGGAAGCACGAACCCCCATAGCCACATCCGGCGCGTAAGAAAGGATAACCGATACGAGAGTCGGAGCCTATTCCGACCCTGACTTTTTCAATATCCGCCCCAACATGTTCGCAAATATTCGCTATCTCGTTCATGAAGGAAATTCTCGTTGCCAACATTGCATTGGCAGCATATTTGCTCATTTCGGAGGAACGTATATCCATGAAGAGCAATTTTTCGGGTGGGAGAAAATTATATAGTTCTTTCATTAATTCCGTCGCACGGTCGGTGTCAGTTCCAATTATCACGCGGTCTGGTTCAAGAAAATCGAAAACAGCGCTTCCTTCCCTTAAAAATTCGGGGTTGGACACTACGTCAAAATGTAACTTTCCGCTCTTGTTTCTGGAATCAAGCTCTTCCGATATAAGTTCTCTCACCATCTCGCACGTTCGCACCGGAACTGTGGATTTTACAACAACCACAAGAGGCTCTTCCATATGCTTGCCAATTGANCTTGCGACATCCCGGACATACGAAAGATTTGCCGAACCGTCAGGATTTGCCGGTGTGCCAACAGTAATAAAACACATTTGGGCGCCCTTTAAAGCTTCCTCAAGCGAAATAGTAAATTCAAGCCTTCGGGCCTCGATATTGTTGCAGATTATCTCACTAAGTCCCGGTTCAAAGAAATGCACTTCGCCTTTTTTCAGATTCTCTATTTTCTGAACATCCGTATCGACGCATCGTACGCTATTACCAAATTTTGCCAGACACACGCCGGTTACTAAGCCGACATACCCGGTCCCCACTACTGTAAGTTTCATCAATTATTCCCCGTTATCTTTCTATAATGGTTATAACGCTTTAAAACAATACTTTAAGAGACAGATTATTGTTAATCGTAACGACTTTGAGAATTATTTTCGGATAGCTACTCTTGTACTAAAGATGTTTCAGGCGCAACTTCCGGTGTAACAAGAGGTTTTGAATCTGAAACTATACCAGGTTCACCGATAAATTCATCAATGAATTCCACTTCAACCTCTACGCCGATGTTTTCGCAAAGAGTTGCAAGAATATTTTTTGCATTTTCGTCAGCACGAGTCAAAAGATCACCGGAACGCGCTTCCGTCTCAATTTCAAGAAGGTTCGCCACTATAGCGCCGTTCTGATCATCAAAAGACAGATGATTGAAAATTCCCGAACG
>WRNQ01000217.1 GCA_009776565.1 Synergistaceae bacterium
ATATACGCTATACTTTCAATTAACTTTGATGTAATTTGGGCGGGGTGTATATGGATAATCAGAGGATTGATGGTTTGGAAAGGTTTTATGTCGAAAACTATTCTCTTTACAGGGAATTCTCGGATCGGATGCAAAACCTTATACAGAATTTAATTGAACGCGACGACATAGAAATATATAAAATCGAAGCAAAAATAAAATCTCCCGAGGAACTTTTAAAAGCAACTTCAGGAAGAATATCTTCCCCTGCTTTTAACAGTATATCCGATTTTGTGATAGTCAGAGTTCTATTGCGTTTCCCGGAGGATGTAGGAAAAGTTGAGCAAATCATATCTGAAGAATTTACGATTGATTCCAGCCGCTCCATTCCCGCAAGTACATTGGACGATCCATTCAGATTTGGTTACCCCGCCGCGTATTATACTTTGTCTCTTTCAGGAAAGCGATATGCGCTTCGCGAATGGAGAAAGTATGAAAGTTTACTTTTTCAATTGGACATAAGGACAATGCTTCAGGAAGTATGGGCTGCCGTTTTGCCTAAAGTTAACGTCAACGTTGACACCGGCGTCAGGAAGAAAATGGAAAGAAAACTTGTGCGCATAGCTTCACTGTTGGAGGAAGCTGACGAAGGTTTCCTTTCTCTTTACGAAACTTCAAAAAATGCTTTTCCAGTCGCTGTGGCAGAAGATGACATTTTTGGCCGGACGGGAACTCTTGAACCAATAATTGAAGCTCCGCGAGTTTATTCAATTGAAGAGCTTTATGACTGGTTTGCGCAAAGACCTGAAATACTTGAAAATTGGGGCAATGCTGCCGTAAAAGCGGGATTCCCCTTGTTTATTCCTTCACCCGATTACTTACGCGGCAGCTTCGAGAATTTGTATACTATTTTTAAGACCGCCGATATCGATACGCTCGACGAAGTAGTTAAGTTCATGCAGAGCCTCGATGAATACGATATGGGCGTCAACCAGCTTCAAGAAATATATGACGCCTTCGAAAAGAATGTCAGAATATGGAGAGTCGACGGCTATTCAGTCTTATTCCTGCTTGTCCTGAATATTAAATGGGATACCCTGAAAGATAGAGACCTTGTAGCCCTCGGCATAAAGAAAGCTTCAGACAGAATAAGCGGATTAACAGACTGATTTCCAGTTTTTACCGGAGCAAATGGGGGCGGAATTAGTGGGGCGTCGACGCCGCCCCTTATGTTGTTGCTGGATTGCCCTTCGGGGGCGGAAAATTTATTTAAAGGAGGCGTTAATTTGAGAGAGGTTGCAGTCTGGATAGCTCTTTCTTATTTATTAGGGTCCATTCCAACAGGATTTCTTCTTGTTAAATATTATAAAGGAATTGATATCCGCAATATTGGTTCCGGTAATCTGGGCGCTAATAACGTAAGGCGCGTGATGGGAAAAGAATGGGGGATATTTGTCGCAATCGTTGATATGACAAAAGGAGTCATAGGACTGCTTGGCGCCATGGCTTCCGGAATAACAACGCCGTGGATACTTTCCACAATAGCCTTAGCAGGGGTTCTGGGACATAACTATCCTGTGTGGTTGAATTTTAGGGGTGGCAAAGGAGTTTCTACAAGTTATGGGGTCATCGCGCTTTTATGGCCGCTTTATTCTTTTGCCATTGCAATGATGGGCGGAGTTGTCTGGTACGCGATAATGCGCACTACCCGTTATGCGTCGCTGGCTTCAGTTTTATCTCTTTTTACAGTTCCGTTTTTCTTTTTGATTTTAAGGGCGCCAATTGCCTTTACAGTATTTTCGCTTCTGCTTGCTTTGCTTTCCACCTGGCGTCATCACGAAAACCTGAGGCGTTTGATAAACGGAACGGAAAGCCAGGTTTAAATTTAAAAGGAGAGTGTTCTTGCATGTACTCAATCCTCGCTGTCAATCCCGGTTCAACCAGCACAAAAATAGCATGGTTTCAAGATGAAAAACCTCTATGGCAGGAAAATATAAGCCATAGCAACGACGAACTGGCGCTTTTTAAAAATATCACCGATCAATTTGAATATAGGCTGAAATCCATCAATGATTGTGTATCACAGCGCGGAAAGTCACTTTCCGAACTATCCGCAGTGGTCGGCAGAGGCGGAATAATTGACCCTATACCCAGCGGGACATATTCGGTTGACGATGTTTTGCTCAGACGATTGCGCGTTGGCAAACCATGGGAACACGCGTCCAACCTCGGCGGGATAATCGCACACGCCATAGCGTCACCGCTTGGGCTTCCGTCATATATAGTCGATCCCGTTTCCGTTGATGAGCTTGACGATGTTGCAAGGATAACAGGTCTTCCGGAACTTGAAAAATACTCGCTTGTCCACGCTCTCAACGTTAAAGCTACAGTACGCCGCGCGGCGCGTGACTTAAACGTAAAATGGGATGAAGCCAACTTTGTCGTGGCTCATCTTGGAGGTGGATGTACAATATGCGCGCACAAGGCAGGAAAGATAGTAGATACAAGCGGCGGAAACGACAGCGGCCCGTTTTCTCCTGAGCGCGCCGGAGGGCTGCCCGCCCGGAACCTGGTGGAAATTTGTTTCAGCGGCGAGTATACGGAACCGGAA
>WRNQ01000218.1 GCA_009776565.1 Synergistaceae bacterium
TATCAAAGGGTTTGGGAATTTTAGGGGTCAACGCCCCCGAAAGGATGTAATTCCAATTCCAAATCAAACGTATGNTTCGTTGGTTTTGCTCCCCTTGCTCAACGTAGGTCTGTCTNCGCCTTCGCTGCGTGCAGCAGAATCCGCTTCGCCTGCGTTCGATTTGAAAATGGAATAATATATGCCGCGTATTCGGTGGATATTTATTTTTGTCTGCATTATGTTATTCTTTTTGATTACCGGAACAGTTTTGTTCTTTGAAGCGGAAAGGATAGATGGGCTTATTTCCATTTCCGCCGAAAGGTCTCTGCAGCTGGAGGAAAAACAGAAAAAAGTAATCAAGTATGGAGAACAAATCGAATTTTACAGCACCGACGAAGGAATTGCGCACCTGGGAAGAGAGCAATATAATTTTATCTTCCCCGGCGAACAGATATTCCAGATACAGGAAGAATCAGGCGACAAAAGCAAGAATTAGAAATTAGTGTATAATGCAGGGCATTGTCTTTTGTCTTTTGTCTTTTAATTGTAAATTGTAAATTGTGAATTGTGAATTGTATTCTGGAGGCGCGTGCGCTCCGGTGAGCGCCCCGGACTTCAAATCCGGTGAGGGGCGGTTTAAGCCGTCCTTGGTGGGTTCGACCCCCACACGCCTCCGCCAGTAAATACAATGNACAATGNACAATGCACAATGCACAATTTTGGAAGAGATTGGCGCCACCCGGATTATGAAGGAGAGATATCTATGGTTGAAATGGTACTCAATACAAGCGCATTGCCGGAATCGTTAGTTCGATTAATTCATACCGAAAGAGTTAGAGTGCGTGAAACACATGGAGAAATACTGCTAACCCCGATAAAAGAATCTGATGTAGACTGCCCGCTTCTCGGAATGTTCTCGGATGGTAGAATTTCGGTGGACAAGTTTATAGCGAATAAAAGAATAGAAAAGGAACTTGACATATGACCGCTATATANGTTAATTAACACTTTGGAAAGAGGATTAACATGTTAAAACATACGGAAATTACTGACCCCGANCTTTACGGAATAGTACGCGAAGAATTATACCGCCAGGAACATAATATAGAAATGATTGCTTCGGAAAGCACAGCCAGCGAAGAATTACTGGAGCTTTCAGGATGCGTTTTCACAAACAAAACGACCGAAGGATATCCAGGCGCGCGTTTCCAAGCCGGTTCCCAAATAGCGGATAAAATGGAAAGGTTAGGCATTGAGCGAGCAAAAACGCTTTACGAGGCTGAACACGCCAATATCCAACCCTATTCCGGCTCCGCCGCCAACTATGGCGTATACGCGGCAGTCCTGAACCCGGGCGATTGTGTCATGGGAATGAAGCTTGACCACGGCGGACACTTGACCCACGGTTCCCCCGCAAATTTTATGAGCAAGTTCTATAATTTCATTTCCTATGGACTCAACCGGGAAACTGAACTCATAGATTACGAAGAGCTTGAAAAGCTTGCCGCAGAGCATAAACCAAAGCTGATAATAGCGGGAGGAAGCGCTTACCCAAGACTTATTGACTATAAACGCATTGCCGAAACAGCCCATTCCAACGGCTCGCTCTTGATGGTAGACATGGCCCATGTTTCAGGACTTGTGGCGGCAAAAGTGATTCCAAGTCCTGTTCCACATGCTGACTTTGTAGCATCATCAACGACAAAAACCCTTTGCGGTCCTCGCGGAGGATTGATCCTATGCAAATCAGAACACGCAAAAGCTTTGGATAAAGGAGTTTTTCCCGGATCGTTGAGTTCAATACACTTAAATATAATGGCTGCAAAAACATGGCTTTTCAAACACGCAATGACGCAGGGATTCAAAGATGTCATGGCGCGGATACTCGTAAACTCAAAAGCTCTGGCATCAGAGCTTGCAAAGCATGGATTCCGGGTAGTAAGCGGAGGGTCTGACAATCATATAGTGCTTTTGGACTTAAGGGCAAAGAAATTGACAGGGAAACTTTTTCAGGATTCGCTTGAATATGTCGGAATAACAGTAAACAAAAACATGATACCGTTTGACCCCGAAAAACCATCCGTCACAAGCGGAGTGAGAATTGGACTTACATCGGTCTCGCAGCGTGGGTTCAAAGAGCCGGAAATAGCCAGGATTGCGGAAATAATGAACAAAGTGGCAAAAGCGCCCGAAGATATGCAAAACCTCGATAATTGCAAAACCGAAGCGCTTGAACTAATATCAAACTTTCCCGCTATACACTGGTTAACTAAAAGCAGTTTACTCATCATCCTGGACCTCCATGGCGTCGGCGACAACGGCTTTGAACAAATCCGCGCTTGCNGTTTCAAGGAGATTGTCAGGTAACTTGAGATATTCGTGAGACGAACTGCAGATTATTTTTCCNCCGTCTGTTATGGATAGGTTATTAAACATTACTGGAATTCCCTTGTCTTTTCTTACATCAAAATATCGAGCAAGGTTATAATCATGAGTAGCAACAAATATTTGCACACCGCTTTGCGTCAATTCAAGCAGGATATCCACAAGAATTGGTATGA
>WRNQ01000219.1 GCA_009776565.1 Synergistaceae bacterium
ATTCTAAATCCGGTATGTCCTCCGGTGTCAAAACGGGCGCCATTTTTGTCAGATAATCAATCGCCAGATACTGATATTCACGTTCGGGCAGTTCCCAGCACTTTGTAACGAAATCCCAACCGACAGTTTTTTTGTCAATAGCTTTTAAGAAACCGAGGCTCAGCTTTTTACGTTCCGGCTTTTGTATACCGAGAAAAAGAAACTGGTTGCGCATATATGCGCTCATTTGAGCTGCTTTTTCCGGATTGGAAGCTCCTCCAAACAGTTCAAAAATGTCCACCTCACACCTCCAAAGTTAGCCAGTCAATGACATTTAACTTTCGAACTCCGTTATAGATGGTATTATTCGGGTCAACAGTGATGAGAAACTTTTGATAGTGATCCCTGATCCTGTTAAGCGGACTCAATTTTCTTTCTATAATTAATCAACTTTTTTAAATGTAACATATAACCTATATTACATTTTCATAATATTCAGAAATCGGCAGTAGAGCCAATGGTTATTGTCCTTTTTGAAGAGTTTTCAGTTCTTCGAGTGACAATCCTGTGATTTCCGCTGTTAACTCTAAAGACATATTCTTTGCAAGCATTGCGCGAGCAATTTCTAATTTGCCGCGTTTTTCGGCAGTGCTAATCGCGTTATAATAATCATTACGCCCTTTTTCACGAAGTTCATATAAATAGCGTTCGCTTTCACTTTTCATGAAAGCTTCTTCTACCGTCATCGCTCGTCGTATCATCGGTTCTTGAGCCGCAATCCGTTCCATTATCTCTCCCTCCATATTATCCAAATAAAGCAGCCAGCATTCCAACGCATTTAATTCAAATGGCTGTTTTCTTAGCTTTGGTAATTCCAGTACATGAATTTCTAAAGCATCAGAAAATAATAGCCCCTCTTCTCGCTCGTTTACATTGAAAATTCCGTGAAACTTTGTTGAATCTTTCCAGTTAAAAACATCAAAGTCTGCTATTACGATACTAATTTGCCTTGGCAGTTCCGAGTAATTCTGCCCTGATTTTAGCTCTCCTCCAAAACTCTTGCCCCAATAATATAGGATTCTGCGCTCAATATTTCCTTCATCACGCCGCTGCATTTCAATGTTCATTTTTTCATGTAATTTACTTCGCCGAACTTGTATATCTAATACGGAACTCTTATCAGCCACATATTCAGGACTTAATTCTGTTTAAATAAGCGTTATTTCGTCAGCTTCAACAGGTACATTCAACACAACCGAAAGGAAACGAGCGAGAATGTCCTTGCTGTCTTCATGCCCGAATACTCGCTTAAAGGCATAATCGTTCTTTCTGTTTATTATCATACACTTATCACCATATTTTCAAGAGTCAATACACACGAACTAAAACATATTATATCATTACGTTAATTATTTTCTTGCAATTTATAGCAAGCAGGCTAAAAATCAGCAGGGGCGAGCCTGACGTGGGCTTTATCCCCTACAACACATTATCTTGACGAATCGTTTATAATGGCGCCCTCTGATTCTCTGGCTTTATTGGAAAATAATCAATGACGGAATCATCTTGCTTGATTCTCGCAAACTGAATCAATACCTAAGTACGTTTTTAAAGACAAACGAAAATGCCCGCAAGTTTTTTTCTATCCACATAGAAATACCTCTGCTGTAAAACTTCTCTGTCAGTCCCCTCAGGAATTCCTCCTGCATGGTTGGCTCACCGCCAGAAAATGTTACGCCGCCTTTTGAATGACGAAAAAAGACGGCGTCTCTTTCTATTTTTCTCACCACATCATCCGGGTGTAGATAAATATTATGGGTAAGTAATTTTGGATTAGAGACAAAGAGAGCGTGAAAAACACTGGGAAAGAAATGGTTGCTCAACGTCTCGAAACCAAATATTGCTCTCTGCCTTTGTTCTTAGCGTAAGCATGGCTTGGGCGGTTATTGTATTCCAGCGCATACCTGCTCTTTTCAAACGGTCTTGTAAGATTAGCTTGTTCCCGATTTCAATCGCACCATTACCGATAAAATACCCTTTCTTTTCATATTTTGCATAGTCAATGTTTTTGATATTGTTGGATATATAACCATAGAGATTGACAAAGCAGCCATTCGGCTTTTCATCCTTATCTGGATATAATTCCTGTAATACAAGCTTGTATTCACTTGCTTTCAATTGAGCGCAAATTCTTTTCGCCCAAGGTGTGTATTTTGACGCGTCCATATTAAATAAAACCTTGGCGTATGCATACACATTCTCGCAAAGGTGGAAGAAATCCAAGATTTGCTGAGCGTCTGGGAATAATTCCCCGACCATATTGCGAATCCATGTAGCTCCATCACTCAAAACTACAGTCTCCTTGAATTGTCCATACCCGTTACGTACAGCACAAGCCAGCAGGTGCTTCTTAAACTCCGTTGCAGCTCCCACATAACTGATGTATTCTTTCCTCATAATTTGATGTTGGCGCTCACCCTTGTGATTCGTCCAATATCGGATGTCCTTCGATGTGAATACCTCACCGAGTTTGTTCTCCCGCCACGA